>CALDNB010000130.1 GCA_937914775.1 uncultured Clostridia bacterium | reverse complement strand
ATCTAAACCTTATGTGTCGCAATTGATGAATTCACATAGTGAATTCATCAGCGATATAAATCTCTTGCGAGATTTTCGATATGTCATAAATGACTCGATATGTTGCAAGCAACTCGATATGTCGCTTACGCGACGAGATTTATATCATATCGAGTTTTGAGTGAAACGAAAAACATATCGATTTTACGAAAGTAAAAATATCGAGCAAACGAAGTTTGCATGTTGACAAAAAAGCAATATCTTTTTAACTATTCTATTTTAACTCACACACCACTATTCCAAAAAATATTTACTGTCGCAAAACATTGAACTCTGTCAATTTGTATGTTATACTGTAAATACAGGGGTGATTACCATAAAAACATTAATTGAACTGTTTGATGAAAGCCAGATAGAAAACGTTGTTGCGGCACTTTCTTTTATGCCTGAAAAAGCAGTTTTTGTTGGCTATGAAGATGTTATGACAAGTGACAGAATTTCCGACCTTGAAAGTTTTTTAAAACTAAAAGGTATAAATATTTCTTTGGAGTACAACATTGTAAAACGTGATGATTATGAAGATATTTTAAGTACTTTAAGTGGTATTGTTGACAAAAATACCGACTGTGCTCTTGATTTAACAGGGGGAAAGGAACTTGTTTTAACCGCAATGGGAGAAGTAGCAGCAAACCGCGATATCCCTGTTTTTCAGTTTAACATTACTGACGGAACATTTATAAGAGTCAAAAACTGCGACAGTATTAAAAACCCTTCAAAAGTATCTATGACCATCAGTGAAAATGTGGTACTGAACGGCGGAGCAGTTTCCTACGGTGACGAAGGTGAATACCGGTGGGACTTAACAGATGATTTTAAGGCTGACATCGAAACAATGTGGGCAATAAGCAGAAGGAACAGTGTTAAGTGGAATAAACAATGTTCAACTTTTGAAGATTTAGAAAAGTTTGGTGAATTTACGGGGGGTACTTTTATAAAGGCTGATTTGGACTCTATTAAGAAGCCATATTTTAATCCCGAAATTATTGACAAACTAATTAAAAACGGACTTATATACAATTACAAAAACAACGGGCATACAGTAAGTTTTTCCTGTAAAAACAAGCAGGTGAAAAGATGTCTTTTCAAAGCAGGAAACATACTTGAATTATATACATATATGTATTTAAAAGAAATAGAAGCCACAGACAAAACCTTTTATGACGATATAGATGTTGGGGTGTTTGTTGACTGGGACGGAGTTTTCCATAATCCCGACAGTGACAAAAAAGACACCAAAAACGAAATTGACATATTTTTAATGCGTGACATTGTGCCTGTTTTTGTATCCTGCAAAAACGGCGGAGTAAAAAAAGAAGCCTTATACGAACTAAATACTGTTGCACAAAAATTTGGCGGAGAATATGCAAAAAGATACTTACTTTGCACATACATAAATAACGATGCCGAAAGCAGAGAGTTTATTCTGCAACGTGCAGCAGATATGAATATACAAATCATTTGTGACGTTCAAAAACTTGAAAAAGAGGCTTTTGCCGATATGTTAAAAACAAGAGTTGTTTGAGGGGGGTTAATATGACAAAAATAAATATATGCTTAATATTGTCTATGGTTTTTTCGCTTATATTTTTAGTATTGGTTTTTGTTCCTGAACTTACAAAAAGGTTTTCAAAATTTGGCAAATTTGGGATTTTAATTTTAAATTTAGCAGCGGCTATATGGTTTGTTCTTATTATAATTTATCCATCTGTTATTGACCTGACTGCAGTTCTTGGCTGTCTTGTGGAAACGATAAAGATGTTTAAAATTGACACCGACTACTACGGTTTTATAGCCGCAGGTGGAATTATAGGCAATACCATATATGTAAAGGCATATCTTTCGTTTTTATACATTGCGGCGCCCATAACAAGCAGTATTGTTATATTTGAGATTCTTGCAGAAATACTGCCCTCTTTCCAGTTGTTTTTAAAATCGAAACTTATATGGAAGGAAGTACTGTATATAAGCCGTCTTGATGATGAGATGCTGTCCCTTGCCAAAAGTGCAATAAATAGTAAAAACGTATTTACAAGACCGATTGTTGTTTTTGCTAACAAAGGACAGGCAAACCAGGAACTTATTGCCTCTGCAAAAATGTGTGGTGCAATATGTATTAAAAATGACATTTTACACATATCTTTCAGAAGAGTGTTTAAGAAAAAAATAATTATTGCAGATGGTAGTGATAACTTACATATTTTTGCATCTCTTGTAAACAAGAAAAGTTTACGAAATACTGATTTATATGTATTCTGTAACAATTCTGTTGCCCTTGACTGCGAAACTATAATGAATAAAATCACAGGGAAAAAGTTGAACAAATCACGGATAATTACTGTTAATCCAAAAAGAAACTTAATAAGAAACCTCCTTTCCGATGTACCACTATACGAGCCTTTGGTATCGGCAAAGGGCAAGAAAGAACTGAACATTACAGTTTTTGGCGCAGGAAACATAGGTACGGAAATGTTTCTATCTTCTTACTGGTACGGACAGATTTTTGGTTACGATTTATGTCTTAACGTAGTGTCAAGAGAGGAAGAAAGGGAGTTTATAGAAAGAATTGCACATATTAACAGCGAAATCTGGGACACATGTGTAAGAATAAAGCCATTAGCAGATGCACCGCAAGGTACATTTGAACAAGACGGAAAAACTACTCGCTTTAAAGATATAATGAAAATATATAATGACAAAGAGGAAACTGCAAAGCCCTATTTCAAATTCAGGTATTTAAAAACAGATTTTCAATTGGGCGATTATCAGCAAAAGATTATAAATTCCCAGTGGGAAGACGGCTTTAAACTGACTGACACCGACTATTTTGTGATATCTGCAGGTGGAGATGCTTTCAACTTTAAGATAGCATCAGACATTAAAAAGGCACTTGTTGTAAGTGGAAAACAACAAAACACAGTAATATCATATCTGATTTGCGACCCTGTTTTGTGCCGTACTTTTAACAAAGACTCTCTTGATAAAAACATATATCTTTATGCTTTTGGCTCTACCGAGGACACCTTTAATGTGAAAAATATATTTATGAGTGAAACTGCAAAAGACAGTAAAATAATAAAAGACGAGTATGAAAAAATAGCGAAGAACATTACGGAAAGTAATTTCGGAAACAAGTTATATGATTACTGGGCAGATATTGCCCGTGCACTTCATATAAAGTACAAAGTTTTTTCTGCAGGTTTTATAGATTATTCTGTGTTTAACAAAAAAGAGGGCAACAATAAAAAAGATATTGAAAGTTATAAAGTGGGATGCGACAAAAACACTATGGCGTGGCTTGAGCACAGACGCTGGTGTGCCTTTATGAGAGTATGCGGTTTTAAGGCACCTTATGATGCAGAAAAGTTTTACAAAATCAACGGCAGCCACAAAAATCTTGACTTAAAATTACATTGCTGTCTTACAGAAACAAACGGCGTGTTTACAGAATTTAATACAGACGGATATGCAAGTGACCGCCTTGACTATGTTGGAACACTTGCTAAAAAGAACTTTAAAGGATATGATTTGCCTGAAAAAGATTTTCCTGGGAGGGAGAGTAATGTATAATCCAAAACCTATTGATACAAGTGACGTTGTTTTAAACGACGATATAATGGAACTTGCAGAAGTTCTTTCAAAAAATACCCACGAGGTGTGGGCAAAGGAGCGCCTGGAACAGGGCTGGCGCTGGGGCCCTGTCCGCAGCGATGCAAAAAAGGAGCATCCCTGCCTGATCCCCTACGAAGATCTGCCGGAGTCCGAGAAGGTTTACGACCGGAATACGGCCATGGAAACCCTGAAGGCCATTGTGGCCATGGGTTATGAGATCCGTTTTGACAGGAGTGAAGAGTGAATATGTTTGCCGAAGTCTGTATCAGCCTGGCGTTGGTTGCCATGGCGCTGTTTGTGTTTTTCGCGGTGCGGCCCCGCCGCACCTCTTCCAACCGCTTCAGCTTGCTTTTGGCTGGCATTTTTGTATCCAGTTTTCTGATGTTCCTGCCGGTGTACTGGGAGGCATCTCAGCAGGTACTGGAGAGCATTCCTCACCCCCAGGGAGCCTGGTATCCCAGGCTGCGCACCCTGGTTTACTCTTTGGTGTATAG
>CALDNB010000129.1 GCA_937914775.1 uncultured Clostridia bacterium | reverse complement strand
TAGTTCCATCAAACATATCAATAAAACCAAAATGCGCTTGCTTACGATGATTCTTAACCCATCCACTAACACTTATTACCTCATCAATATAACTTTTATCATATAATTCTTTAATATCCATTATTTCACATCCTTATTTACTTATTATACCAAATGTAAAAAAAAATAATAGTTATTTATTACTTTTTCAGCAAAAAAGCAGACAAAATATTTTTCACTACCCCGAAAAATCCGATTTTTCCGATATCGGCACCTGCAATGACGGTCGTCTCACCTATATTTTTACCGTCAAGAGAATATTTTATTTTTCCGACCGTGTTTCCTTTTGATATGGGAGCTGTAAGTTTTTCGGGAAGCTCGGATGTAACTGTTATCTTCCCCGACCTGCCCTTAGGAATGACCGCACAAAAAGTCTCTCCCACAATATCGCAAAATTCACTCTCTCCGCCGACAACTTCTATATTTTTAGGTATAACTATTGCACTTAAGATGCACGCTGATGCATTTTTACGTCCTGAAACACTTCTTATACTTGGATTAGGATTAGTAGCATTTATTTTCGACACTGCAGGTGGCGTTTTGTTTGCAAAACTAATAAACTTATTCTCTAAAAAGAAAATTAACCCAATGATTGGTGCTGCAGGTATTTCTGCATTTCCTATGTCAGGACGAGTAGTTCATAAATTAGGACTGGAAGCAGACAATACAAACTATTTATTAATGCATTCTATCGGCGTAAATGTATCAGGACAGATTGCATCAGTTATCGCAGGTGGTATGATTTTAAACTTACTAAAATAATGAGGTGAAATAACATGTTAGATATTAATGCTTTTTTAACTTCTTTACCTATTATGCTAAAAGGTATGGTAGGTATATTTGTTGTAATTATTTTAATTGTTCTTGTTGTTATGTTTTTAAACAAGGTAACAGAGGGTAAACAAAATGAAAACGTTAAGTGATTACTTCTGGATATGGGGACACCCGACAAATAGTCTTCATAACCATTATGGTTTAACGAAAGAATCTGACTGTTCTCCTGTTGACGGCGCGAAATATTTAGGTGCTAAAAATGTGTATTTTGTTCCTATGTATAAACCTTTTGACAGGGCAATAGAAACAGAACGGGCAAAAGATTTTAATGGCGTAATGTGGTCAATTGAAGACGTACGGCTGTTCCCCGAAAAATTGAATGCAGTTATAAGTTTAAGCAAAGTTTACAAAAATATAAAAGGTATAATTTTTGACGATTTCTTTAATTGCGAAAACACATACAACAATTACTTAAATTATTCTTTGGAAATGCTTAATGAGTATAAAGAAAAACTTCACGCTCAAGGTCTTGAAATGTGGGTGGTTCTTTACACAAAGATTTTCAGACGTGAACTTGAACTTGATACAGTTAAAAAATACATTGACGTTTTTGACGGTGTATCCCTCTGGTTCTGGGATGAAGATGAGGTTATGGAATCTTACGATGACTGTTTAGATGTATTGTTTAACATAGCCCCCACACAAAAGAAAATGCTTGGATGTTATCTGTACGATTTTGGCGGCGAAAAAAGTGCCAAGGAAACTGTTGTTTTAAAACAGTTAAACAGTGCAAAAGAACTGATAAAACAGAATAAAATTGACGGCGTAATTTTACATACTAACGCTATAATTACTGATGATTATATTGAAGCGGTAGATGTGTGTAAAAAATGGATTGAAACTGAAAGTTTATAAAATAAAACGGCTTATGAAACCATAAGCCGTTATTTTTATTCTTCCTCTGAAAGTTTGTCAGTAAGCCAGTATTCTCCTAAATCAAGAGCGTCGTAAAGGCCCTCTCTTTCAGCCTTATTAAGTACCTTTTCTTTTCCGGGCACATCGTTTGTCTGTAATGTTACAACAACATTTGTAGCAATATCAAGGTCAATAAGATTTGTAGTCTCTGTTATATTTAAAGTAACAATATACTTATCCTCGTGATTGCCGTAATAAATAAGATTTCCTCTTCTTACAAGAGGTTTTCCTTTATAGGTTAAGTATTCTTTTTCTGTCTTAGGCATACTTAACTCCTCCTTACTTCTAATTATTTGTCTGCAAGATATTCGTTGATTTTGTTTACTAATTCATCAGCGTCAACGCCGTGAACAGCACATGCCTGTTCAATAGATTCTCCACTTGCAGAAGGACAACCTAAACAATGCATACCAATCTCAAAGAAGAATTTTGCAGTTCCTTCGTCTAACTGCAATACGTCAATAATAATAGTA
>CALDNB010000128.1 GCA_937914775.1 uncultured Clostridia bacterium | reverse complement strand
AGGAAAATGCAAAAAACTTTGATTTGATAGTAGCGGTAGGCGGAGACGGTACTTTTAACGAAGTTGTCTCGGGAGTGTTAAAGTCAGGTGCGGACGTGGAAATTGGCTATATTCCTGCAGGCAGTACCAACGACTTTGCCAACAGTTTAAAATTGTCCAGAAATATTATGAAGGCGGCGGAGGACATAATGAACGGTACTGCAAAGGAAATAGATATCGGCTCATTTAACGGCAGAAGTTTCTGTTATGTAGCGTCTTTCGGTGCTTTTTCCGAGATTTCGTACAGAACACCGCAAAATGTTAAAAATTCCCTTGGGTATATGGCTTATGCCCTTGAGGGAATTAAGGATATTGCGAATTTAAAAAGTAAACATCTTCGTTTTGTGGCAGATGGCGAGGTAATAGAAGATGATTTTATGTTTGGTGCAATATGCAATTCCACCTCTGTAGGCGGTGTAATTAACCTTGACCCCAAACTGGTGGATTTCAGCGACGGAATGTTTGAACTTTTGCTTATAAGGTTGCCTAAAGACCTTTTTGAACTTAACGAAATTGTTGTTGCTTTAACTTCCAAAAAATACAATACAAAAATGATAACCTTTGTAAGTGCAAAAGAAATAATTGTTGAAACGTCTGAAAATATTAACTGGACATTAGACGGCGAGTACGCTTACGGCGAGGAAGTAATCAAGGTAAAAAACCTTAATAAAGCAATTAAGTTTATCAGTAATAGTGGGAATTTGAAATAACAGGAGACATTACGGATGAAAAAATTCGGGTTAATATACATAATACTGGCAAGTGTCTTATGGGGCACAAGCGGAATTTTTGTTGACAGTTTAGAGCCTTACGGAGTTACGTCTGTTCAGATGACATTCATAAGAGGTCTGGTTGCCTTTATTTGTATGGGTATATTTGTATTGATAAAAGGCAGAAGCATAGTCAAAACAAATTTAAAGGAAATACTGTTGTTTATGGGAAGTGGATTATCTTTCTTTTTAACTGCAACCTGTTATTTCCGTTCTATGCAGTTGACATCGGTATCCACCGCTGTTGTGCTTATGTACACAGCACCAATATTTGTTATGGTTTATTCAGTATCATTTTTAGGCGAAAAACTAAGCCCCCTTAAACTTGTTGCGGTAACGGGAATGATTGCGGGATGCTGTCTTGTTTCGGGAATAATAGGCGGCCTTAGAATTAATACGGCGGGAATTGCAATCGGACTTTTGTCAGGAATAGCCTACGGGGCCTATAACATTATTACCAAAATAGAAATGCAAAAGGGAATAAATCCTGTAAAAGCAAACTTTTACTGTTTTTTGTTTGGCGTTTTGCTTGGACTGGTAACGGCAAAACCCTCAGGACTTGTCCACTGCATAAGTCAGAATCCACCTTTGGTAATTTCTCTTTTTATAGGCATGGGGATTTTTGCCTGTATTGCTCCGTATTTCTTTTACACATTGGCTCTTCGGGAAATTCCTGCAGGAACTGCATCGTCACTTGCAATACTTGAGCCTATGGCGGCAACAGTTATCAGTATGATGATATTAGGAGAAAAACTGTCCCTTTATCCTGCTATTGGTATTATACTGATTTTGAGTTCGGTTTTTCTTCTCAGTCGGGAGAAACAATAAATCACAGAGGAAAGTACTATGCTTATAACAAACGTAAATATTATAACCGAAAAAATAAATAACGGATACATAAAATTAGAAAATGGCGTAATTACAGATGTGGGAAGTATGGAAAACTGCCCGAAAGACACAGAGGTTTACGACGGGAAAGGATGTTTTGCAGTTCCCGGTTTTATTGATGCCCACACTCACCTTTACAATAACGATTACGGATATTTTGACAAGGCGTTTAATTGCGGTATTACCCTTGTTGCCGTAAGTCCCGACAGTTCAAAACCTGTGGGCGGCGAGGTAAAAATAGTATCCACTAAAACCAGAGAAACGGTTGGGGTAGCTGGGGTTAAACTTGCCCTTGGGGAAAACCCGCTTAAGAATTTCGAAAGTACCAATGAAATTGTGGCAAAAGAAATAGAAAAAGCCGAAGATACGGTGTTTTTACACGTCCACAGCAAAGAGGATATAGATTTGGTTAAGGGCAAAAACGTAGTGTTTGTTCACGGAACAGACTGTCAGGGTAAGTGCAGAATAATCGCAGGGCCTATGCTTACAGACATATCAAAAAAAGAAATGGAAAATTTGTCCTACGAAAATCTGGCAAGGCAGTACAAAGAGGGAAGCCTTATTGCAATATGCTCCGACCATCCCGAAACCCCCGTTGATTTTTTGCAGTTGTATGGACAGATTGCGGTAAAATACGGCGTTGACAAAGACGATGCCCTTTTGATGATTACCAGAAATCCTGCACAACTTTTAGGGATAGATGACTGTTACGGAAGTATAAAAATAAATCAGAAAGGCGGGGTACTTTTGTTTGACAGTCACCCTATGGATTTTTACAGCAGACTTATAAAAATATTATAAAAGGAGAGATGTAATATGTTAAAAGGAATTCCAAGTATAATTTCACCTGAACTTCTGAAAGTTTTGTGTGAAATGGGACACAGCGATACGATAGTTATCGCAGACGGAAACTTCCCGGCGGAAACAATGGGTAAGGATGCAATTGTTATTCGCGCCGACGGTCATGGGGTGCCTGAACTTCTCGAGGCAATTCTAAAAGTTTTCCCCCTTGATACTTATGTGGAAACACCGGTATCTCTTATGCAGGTGATGCCCGGCGACAATGCAAAAACACCTATCTGGGATGTTTACAAAGAGCTTGTTGCAAAAGTAGATGACAGAGGTGATAAAGTCTTTGCTGAGGTTGAACGCTTTGAATTTTACGAAAGAGCAAAAAAAGCGTATGCTATTATTGCAACCGGTGAAACAGCAATTTATGCAAACATAATGCTTCAGAAAGGCGTTGTGGTTGAATAATGCAAATTGTCGTAAGACGCGCTCATTTTGCCGAAAAATATTTCCATAAACTTTGATAAAAACTTGTCAAATTATTGACTTTTGTGTTGCTTTTATGTATAATGTAGAATAAGGAATTATGAGATTTTTGTTTTTGAAAGGAGTAATGGTATGATTTACACACACGAAGTAGAGCATATGTGTCCTGTTGCTAAGGGCGCAAATCACGGTCCTGCACCAATTCCTCAAGAGGGCTTATGGACTAAATCAAAAGAGATTAAAGATATTAACGGTTTCACACACGGTATTGGTTGGTGTGCACCACAGCAGGGCGCATGCAAACTTACTCTTAATGTAAAGGATGGTATTGTAGAGGAAGCTCTTGTTGAGACCATCGGTTGCTCCGGTATGACTCACTCCGCTGCTATGGCTGCTGAGATTCTTCCGGGTAAAACTTTGCTTGAATGCCTTAATACAGACCTCGTTTGCGATGCTATCAACGTTGCAATGCGTGAAATCTTCCTTCAATTTGTATATGGACGTACACAGTCTGCTTTCTCAGAGGATGGACTTTCTATCGGTGCAGGCCTCGAAGACCTCGGTAAGGGTCTCCGTTCAC
>CALDNB010000127.1 GCA_937914775.1 uncultured Clostridia bacterium | reverse complement strand
GATGCGGTCGGAGCCGAAGAGGCGCATCAGGTCGTCCTCCAGGGAGATGAAGAACTGGGTGGAGCCGGGGTCGCCCTGACGGCCTGCACGGCCGCGGAGCTGGTTGTCGATACGGCGTGATTCGTGACGCTCTGTGCCAAGAATAAACAAGCCGCCAACTGCGCGTACTTTTTCTGCCTCGTCCTTGATTTCTTCCTTGTATTTTGATTCAAGCTCGGCAAATTTTGCTCTTGCTTCGATGATTTCCTCGTCATCTGTTTCGCTGAAGGACGTGGCCTCCGCAATTAATTCATCGGTGTATCCGGCTTTTTTCATTTGTGATTTTGCCAAAAATTCGGCGTTACCGCCAAGCATAATGTCGGTACCACGACCTGCCATATTTGTAGCAATGGTTACTGCACCTTTTTTACCTGCCTGAGCAACTATCTGTGCTTCTTTTTCGTGAAATTTGGCATTTAGAACTTCGTGCTTAATGCCACGTTTTTTTAGAAGTGCTGAAAGTTCTTCCGATTTGTCAATGGTAACTGTACCTACCAGTACGGGCTGACCTTTTTTGTTACATTCTATAATCTGCTCAACAATGGCATTCAACTTGCCTCTTGTGTTTTTATAAACAAGGTCTGTGTGGTCGATCCTTTTTATTGGTCTGTTAGTAGGTATTTCAACTACGTCAAGGTTATAAATTGCACGGAACTCGTCTTCTTCGGTCAGCGCCGTACCTGTCATACCTGAAAGTTTTTTATAGAGGCGGAAGAAGTTCTGGAAAGTAATTGTAGCAAGTGTCACACTTTCTCTTTCTACTTTAACGTTTTCCTTTGATTCAATTGCCTGATGAAGTCCGTCGCTGTAACGTCTGCCCGGCATAACTCTTCCTGTAAATTCGTCAACAATTAAAACCTGACCGTCTTTTACCATATAGTCTTTGTCTCTGTGCATAATTCCATGTGCACGGATTGCCTGATTTATATGATGTGAGAGTTTTATATTCTCAGGATCTGAAAGGTTTTCAATACCGAAATTACTTTCTGCTTTCTGAATACCCCGTGCAGTAAGAGTGGCAGTTTTTGCTTTTTCGTCAATAATATAGTCTGCATTTACGTCTTCTGTATCCACCTTGTCATCGCTTTCTTTTATTACAAGGGGTTTTAAGGAACGGGCAAAATGGTCAACCAGTTTATACATATCTGTTGACTGACTGCCCATACCTGAAATGATAAGGGGAGTACGTGCTTCGTCAATTAAGATACTGTCAACTTCGTCAACGATGGCAAAAGCGTGTCCTCTTTGTACCATTTCTGATTTGAAAATTACCATATTGTCTCTTAAATAGTCAAAGCCAAGTTCGTTATTGGTAACATAGGTAATGTCAGCGTTATATGCTTCTCTGCGCTGGTCGTTTGTCAGTTCGTGGACAATAAGACCAACTTTAAGACCTAAGAATGAATAAAGTTTGCCCATCCATTCACTGTCACGTTTTGCAAGGTAGTCGTTAACAGTAACGATGTGAACACCTTCACCGGTTAAAGCATTTAAATATGCAGGAAGTGTAGCAACTAAAGTTTTACCCTCACCTGTTTTCATTTCGGAAATTCTGCCCTGGTGAAGTACTATACCACCTAACAACTGAACGTCAAAATGGCGCATACCTAAAATTCGTTTTGAGCCCTCACGTACAACGGCAAAGGCTTCAGGTAACATACTGTCAAGAGTTTCGCCGTTAATGTAGCGTTGTTTAAATTCTTCAGTTTTATTTCGTAATTCGGCGTCGGACAGTTTTTCAAACTCAGGTTCCAGTTTGTTGATTTGCTCAACAACGGGATAAAGTCTCTTTAATTCACGGTCACTGTGACTGCCAAATAATTTATTTATTAAATTTTTCAACAAAATCACCCACTTTAATATGATTACTAATATGATACCATATTTTAGTGAAAAATACAACAGTTTTGAAAAAAATAAATGGCTTACCACTGGTAAGCCATTTGATTTTTATTCATTATCCTCGATTGCGTCTTTTCTTGATAAGTTGATTCTGCCCATCTTATCAATTTCAATAACTTTAACTAGGATTTCGTCACCGATTGACACAACATCTTCAACCTTTTCAACACGTCTGTTTTCAAGTTTTGAAATGTGGCACAATCCGTCTTTGCCCGGTAAAATTTCAACAAATGCACCGAAGTCCATAATTCTTACTACTTTACCCATATAAACTTCGCCAACTTCAGGCTCTTTAACTATGCCGTTAATAATGCTGATTGCCTTTTGTGCTGCTTCTTCGTCAACTGACAAAATTGATACTTTGCCGTCATCTTCGATATCAATCTTAACACCTGTATCTGCAACGATTTTCTGGATAACTTTACCGCCTGAGCCGATAACGTCTCTGATTTTTTCAGGGTCAATATGCATTGTAACAACTCTCGGTGCATATTTTGATAAGTTTTCTCTCGGCTCGCTGATTGCGTTTTTCATAACACCGTCTAAGATGAAGAAACGTGCTTCTTTAGTTTTTCTAAGTGCTTCTTTAATAATTTCAGGTGTTAAACCGTCAATTTTAATATCCATTTGGATAGCAGTAATACCCTCTTTTGTACCTGCAACTTTAAAGTCCATATCGCCGTAGAAGTCTTCAACGCCCTGAATGTCAAGCATTGTCATAAATCTGTCGCCCTCTGTGATAAGACCTACTGAAATACCTGCAACAGGTGCTTTAATCGGTACACCTGCGTCCATAAGTGCCAAAGTACTTCCGCAGATACTTCCCTGTGAAGTTGAGCCGTTTGAAGATAATACTTCTGACACAAGGCGTATTGCATAAGGGAATTCGTCTTCTGACGGAATAACGGGCTCCAATGCTCTTTCAGCCAAAGCACCGTGACCGATTTCTCTACGTCCGGGACCTCTTGATGGTTTTGTTTCACCAACACTGTATGATGGGAAGTTGTAGTGGTGCATATATCTTTTTGTTTCTTCTGCTGTATCAAGACCGTCAAGTTTCTGTACGTCACCTAAAGCACCAAGTGTAGCAACAGTTAATACCTGAGTTTGTCCTCTTGTGAACAGACCGCTGCCGTGTGTTCTTGGCAACAAGCCAACTTCTGAAGCAAGAGGTCTTATTTCGTTAATGTCTCTGCCGTCAACACGTTTGCCTTCATCTAATAGCCAACGTCTAACGATATATTTCTGAAGTTTGTAGATTACTTCTCCGATCTGTTCTTCGTAGCACTCAAATTTTTCAGCAAATTCTGCATCTAATTTTTCCTGTACTACAAGCATATTTGCATCTCTTACAGTTTTGTCATCTGTATCGATTGCTTCTTTAACCATATCAATAGCGAAGTCTTTTACTGCATTGTAAAGTTCTTCGTCAACTTCGTGTGCTTCATACTGAAGTTTTTCTTTTTTGCCTACTTCGTCTGCAATTGACTGAATGAAATCGCAAATTCTTTTGATTTCCTCGTGACCGAACATAATTGCATCGAACATAATGTCGTCAGCAATCTGGTCTGCACCTGCTTCAATCATTGTAACCTTTTCTTTTGTACCTGATACTGTTAGGTTAAGTGTGCTTTTTTCTCTCTGTTCGCAGTTGGGGTTGATTACAAATTCACCATCAACGTAGCCAACATATACAGAAGCAACAGGTCCGTTAAAAGGAATGTTGGAAATTGCAAGAGCAATACCTACACCTGTCATCGCTGCAAATTCGGGCAGGTTGTCCTGTTCAACTGAAAGAACTGTTGAAACAACTGAAACGTCATTTCTTAAGTCTTTTGGGAACAAAGGTCTTATGGGTCTGTCAATTACACGGCTTGTTAAAATAGCCTTGTCTGATGGTTTACCCTCTCTTTTCTGGAAACTTCCGGGGATTTTACCTACGGAATATAACTTTTCTTCGTACTCTACGGAAAGAGGGAAGAAATCAATGCCATCACGTGGCTTTTCGGATGCTGTTGCAGTAGAAAGAACAACAGTATCACCATATCTTACTAAAACTGAACCATTAGTTTGTTTAGCAAGTTGTCCTGTTTCTACAATTAAATCTCTTCCTAAAAAATTTAA
>CALDNB010000126.1 GCA_937914775.1 uncultured Clostridia bacterium | reverse complement strand
TTTTGAGTTATTGACACATAAAAGTTTATCTTAAAAATTAAAATGTTTTCAAAGATTTAAGTTTTGATAGTTATAATGCTGATGGTGATACTGAAACAAAAACATATACAGCAAACTTCGTAGCAGGTAAATATACAGTTACAATCCCATCAGATGTTCCAGGTATTACACCTACAGCTATTACAGGTTTAACAGAAGGTAAAGCAACATTTGGTGGCGACGATGTTACATTCAAATTAACTGTAAATGATACAATCGCTACATTGAATTCAGTTCAGTATAAAGTAAACGGTAACGCCCCTGTTACAATCAATGCTGTTGAAGGCGTTTATACAGTTCCAAGTTCAGCAATCGTTGCTGATACAACTGTTATCTTCAACACAACAGGTATGATCGCAGTTACATTTGAAGCAGTTAACGGTTCTGTTACAAATGCTGCACAGTATGTTGTAAGTGGCGGAAAATTGACTGCAGATCAGATTACAGCAGCAGGCGTTAAAGCTAACGACCACTATGAACTTGATACAATCAAAATCGGCGAACAAGAATACACAGCAGAAGGTTTGTTAGATGTTGAAATCACAGCTCCAATTACAATCACATACACATACAAACTAAAAGTTTATGCATTTAATGCAGCAGGTTACAATGTAGCATTTGAAGATGGTTTCTCAACACCTTCAAATACAAAAGACCTTAAATTCAAAGTTACAAAAGCTGACACAATCGTATTAGATGTTAAATATCAGGTTGGTGAAGAAGAAGCAGTAGCAGCAGGATTTGATGCTGCAACAGGCGTTTACACAATTGCAGGTACAGCAATCACAGGTGACATCACACTTGTAGTTGAAGCAGTTGAAGGTTCAGTTGACTTTATTGCAAGAGATGCTTATTTAGCAATCGTAGATGAAAACCTTGACGAAAAGATTTTGGTTGTAACTACAGCTAAAGTTGACGGTAAAGCATATCAGTACAAAGGTGCTAATATGTTCTACTCATCAAAATACGGCGCTTATGTAGCATGGGTAGCAGATGCTGATACAGCAGAACTTGCTCCTGGTTACTTAACAGTTGTAGATACACCTGCTGTTGAAATTTCTTACGACGGTGATGTTAATGACGCAAATGGCGTAACAGCAGCAGATGCTGGTATCATCAACGACAGCTTACACGATCAGAGAGCAACAACAACATCAGATTTAATGTTGTTCGAACTTGACGTTGACGGTAACAAAGTTGTAACAACAGCAGATATGGTTATCGTATTAAAAACAGCAGTTGGTAATCCTTTAAACTAATAGACAATTAGTTATTAAACTAACGTTTAAACAATAAAAAGAACCCTGCCGCAATTCCCCTTTGCGGCGGGGTTCTTTCTTTATATTTAATGAATTGCCTTTGGCATTAATTGAAATCAGGGATTTCATGAATTGAGCCAATGGCTCATGAATTGCACGTTGTGCATTAATGAAGAAAAACGAGGGCGTTTTTCAAACAACAAAAATTAATTCTGCTTCCGCACGATTGTATATTCATCGCCCATTCTGAAATAGGGGCAATCGTCAAATCTGTCTGCCATAAAACTTGCCAGTTCGTCCTGGTCTAAGTTTATCGCACAGCACATACACTCATATTCTTCATCGTAATAATAATTCATACAGTATTCGCAATTTGCTTTCATAAATTCATCACCCAAAATAATTTTACTTTATTTATATTTTTTTGTCAAATGTTAAGCATGAATTTATTGATTTTTGATAACTTGTGTAGTATAATAATTTTAAGTAAAAATTAAAGAAAGCAAGTGACAAAAATGAAAACAAGAAGAATTATTTCAACAGCGCTTATGCTTGTAATGCTTATTACTTTAAGTATTAATGTATCTGCAGGTGACAAGCCTGTAACCGTATATCTTGACGGCAATCAGTTGGAATTTGATGTTAACCCGATTATTGACAACGGGCGTACACTTGTGCCTATGAGGAAAATCTTCGAGTCTCTTGGTGCTACGGTTGACTGGATAGACGAAACGAGAACAGCCATTGCTGTTAAAGGCGACATCAAAATAGAAATCAGCATCGGAAAATACGAAATGTTTATCAATTCAAAATCAGTACCCCTTGACGTTCCTGCACAACTTATTGACGGAAGAACACTTGTACCTGCAAGAGCAGTTTCTGAGGGACTTAAAGCAAAAGTTGACTGGAACGAAGATTTATGGAGAGTTATTATAACCAGCAAAGAGGGCGCTGAAGTCGAAAAAGATGTATATGACATAAGAGAGTTACACCCGACAGACAAGGAAAAATTAATAAAGGACGAATATTCTTACCGATATGCCTATGAGCAGATAATGTTGCCCGAGCAGATTCATCCCGTGTCAAAGGAACTTGCATTTCTTATCGACAAAAAGGACAGCGCTGTTTTTGACATACCGAATCTTACATGGGATTTATTCTGGGCGGCAGGTATTTTAGCTACACAGGACAATTCGGAATATACATATAATTTAGAGGAAGTTAACACACTAAAAGACGAAAAGAAGTCTATTGAAATATACGGCGGTCTTTTAAAAGAACTGGGCGTAAATTCTGCGGCAAATTTTGAAGTATCCTTTGATATGACGCCAAAAAGAAAAACGGTTTTACTTATTGATTTTTACCGCACCGAATTTGATGCTCCTCTTGTAATGGTTTCCAAGTACATAGCCATAGTGCCCGACGGGGGTCGATGCAGATATTTCACAGCAGAAATATCACCATTGGATTTATCTGATGCACAAGAGGGGGACTGGATACTTGGAGAAATTAAAGAGACAGGAAGAGGGAACTATGGTGTAATCAAGGAAAACACAAAAACAGCATTTTTTGATAAAATTGATGGTGTTATCGACGAGGAAGCCGATACACGGTTTACGATATTCGGCAAATAACAATATACAAAAGAAAGAGTGATTATGAGTAAGTGAATTGCCTTCGGCATGAATTGAAATCATAGATTTCATGAATTGAGACTATCGTCTCATGAATTGCACTATCGTGCATTAAAGAAGAAAAACGCGGGCGTTTTTCAGTTTAAATTGGAGAGTTCATATGAAAGATAACAAATTATTAATTTTGTCAAAACAATTTGCGGTTGATATCGTGAATCTTTGTACAGAGATAAAACATAACAAAAAGGAAACGGTTTTAATAAATCAACTTTTAAGAAGCGGGACAAGTATTGGTGCCAATATTCACGAAGCTAATTATGCGTCAAGCAAAGCAGATTTTATAAACAAGTTTCAAATTGCCCTAAAGGAATGTTATGAAAGTGATTATTGGTTAGATATTTTTAAAGAAACAAACATAATAACAAATACTGAGTACGATGATTTGTTTGCAAAATGTAGTAAAATAAGAACACTTCTTGTTTCTTCAATTAATACTGCAAAAGGCAATAATTGTTAATCAAGAAAACCGCAAACGGTTTTCAACCGAAATGAATTTCAAAGAAATTCAATTCACGGAAGCGAAAGCGAGAATTCATGGCGTAAGCCAATTCACGACAACGGTAGTTGTCAATTCATTATACAAAAGAAAGAGTGTGACAAAAATGAAAATCAAAAGGATTATTTCAACAGTACTTATGTTTGTAATGCTTATTACTTTAAGCATTAATGTATCCGCAGGTGACAAGCCTGTAACTGTACACCTTGACGGCAATCAGTTGGAATTTGACGTTAACCCGATTATTGATAACGGGCGTACACTTGTGCCTATGAGGAAAATTTTCGAGTCTCTTGGTGCGACAGTTGACTGGATAGACGAAACGAGAACAGCCATTGCTGTTAAAGGCGACATCAAAATAGAAATCAGCATCGGAAAATACGAAATGTTTATCAATTCAAAATCAGTACCCCTTGACGTTCCTGCACAACTTATTGACGGAAGAACACTTGTACCTGCAAGAGCAGTTTCTGAGGGCCTTCAGGCAAAAGTTGACTGGAATGAAGATTTATGGAGAGTTATTATAATAAGCAAAGAGGGGGCAAATACTCCCCAGAAAGTATATGAAGCATGGCAGTTACATCCTGGGGACGCCCAGGTGGTAAAAGATGAAAAATTCAATGCCAGATTTTTCTTCAGTTATCAGCATCTTCCTGATGATTTATTTGTTGAGGCAAATGGACTTGCGCCATTTCTTGAAAACAGGGACGAAGCGCTATGCAGCGGAATAGAACTGTTGTGGGATCTGTATGTTGCGAACACAATTAACAAAATACAGTTAGCATCTAACTATACATATAATTTTGATGCATTAGAAGGTGCTGACAGTCAGACTATTGTGGATACATACAGAGGATTACTGCAACAACTGGGTATGAGGGCAGAGGACAATTTCACATGTAAATACGATAAAACCCCGGGTGGAAAAACAGTTTTATTAATTGATTTCCTTGATTATCAATACGGGAAAAAGGTTGAGATTGCAACGAAATATATTGCTGTTGTGCCCATTAACGGCGGTTTAAGATATTTTACGGCAAATGATTATGAGGACGACACAGGATACAGTGAATGGATTTTCAGTGAGTTTACGAAAACTCAGGGTGGAGATTACGGTGCACTTACAGAGGAAGATGAGGAAACGTTTTTAGGCGCAATAGATGAAGTTATTGACGGGAACGCGACAGTCGAAATGTATGACCGTTAAGTAACAGAAGGAAGTGTGAAATATGAGTATAGCAGACAAGATATTTATTGAAAACTGCAAAGAGATATTAACAAACGGTGTATGGGACACGGATTACGACGTGCGTCCGAAATGGGAGGACGGTACACCTGCACACACAATTAAAAAATTCTGTCTTGTAAACAGATACGATTTACAGGAGGAATTTCCAATTACCACACTACGTAAAACGGGTTTTAAAAACTGCATAGACGAGTTATTGTGGATATGGCAGAAAAAAGACAACAATGTTAACAACTTAAACAGTCACATCTGGGATTCTTGGGCAGACGAAAATGGTACAATCGGCAAAGCCTACGGTTATCAGTTGGGAATTAAGCACAAGTACAAAGAGGGCGAATTTGACCAGGTTGACAGAGTGTTGTACGATTTAAAGAACAACCCCACATCACGCCGTATTATGACCAACATATACAACCATCACGATTTAAGCGAGATGGGTTTATACCCTTGTGCATACAGCGTAACATTCAACGTATCGGGGAACAAGTTAAACGCCATATTAAACCAGCGTTCACAGGATATGCTTGTGGCTAACAACTGGAACGTTTGTCAGTATGCAGTACTGGTGCACATGATGGCACAGGTTTCAGGCTTAATCCCGGGCGAATTGGTTCACATAATAGCAGATGCTCATATTTACGACAGGCACATTCCGTTGGTAGAACAGGTAATTGCTGAGAAACCCTTTGACGCACCGAAATTTGTAATGGACAAATCAATTACTGATTTTTACAAGTTTGATTTATCAAGTTTTGCACTTGAGGGGTACGAGGCGCACACATTAGGTGTAAAAATTCCCGTAGCCATATAAAAGTCGTCATATTAAATCACTTCTTTCTATATTATTAATATAGAAAGAGGTGTTTTTTTATGGCTTTTGAAGGTGGCTTTGCAGTACGGGCGTATTCGTCAAGTGCGGTTATTCCCGTGCCCGATGCACAAGTATCAGTTACAAAAACTGACGATGACGGCAACAGACGTCTTGTTGCAATTTTAAAGACAGACAAAAGCGGACTTACTGATGTTTTTAAGTTACCTGCACCCGATATAGTTAATTCTTTATCCCCCGACGGTGAGGGGCAACCCTTTGAAACTTATGACGTAACAATTTATCAGCCTTTTTATTATACGACCGATGTTAAAAACGTGCAGATATTTGACAAGAATTTCACTACGCTGCCTGTGGAACTTATTCCGCTGCCCGAAGATGCAAATCCTGCAATTAAGGTACAACGTGTAGATATTACGTCGCAGAATTTAT
>CALDNB010000125.1 GCA_937914775.1 uncultured Clostridia bacterium | reverse complement strand
AGATTATTTATTTCAGTAAATCCCATACAGACGGGGTTTACTTAAAAGACGGGTATATTATGTATAATAATGACAAAGTTCTGGACATTAATACTATTAAAATACCCGGTATGCATAATGTTGAAAATTACATGGCAGCAATTGCTGCTACTTTAAATATAGTGTCATACGAGGATATAAGAAAAGTTGCGAGAGAGTTTGGCGGTGTGCCTCACCGTATTGAATTTGTCCGTGAAGTTGACGGTGTCAAATATTACAACAGTTCAATTGATTCAAGCCCAAACAGAACAATAAATACTTTAAAGGTTTTTAACCAAAAAGTAATTCTTATTGCAGGGGGAAAGGACAAAGGAATATCCTACGATGATTTAGGAGCATCTTTGATTGATAAAGTTAAACTGCTAATTCTTGTAGGTAAAACTGCTGATGTAATTAAAAAAAGTGCAGTTAAAGAAGCAAAAAAAAGAAAGGTTTCACTTGATTTACCTATTGTAATACTGGATAATTATAAAAATGCCGTTTCTTTTTCTAAAGAAAATGCGGTTGATGGTGACATCGTTATAATGTCAAATGCAAGTACAAGTTTTGATATGTTTAAAAATTTTGAAGAACGTGGTAACTTGTTCAAAAAATTAGTTAAGGAATTGTAATTATGGAATTGTTAAAGGATTTATGTCAGTTTAATGCTGTTTCAGGAAATGAAAAGCAATTAAATAAATATATTATTGACTTGTTCGGTAAATTCTGTGAAGTATATGAAGATAAGATGGGAAATGTTATAGCAACACTTGACAACAAAGCGGATTTTACTATACTTCTTGAGGCTCATACTGACGAAATTGGACTGATGGTTAAAAACATAACAGAAAACGGATTTATAGAGTTTTTTCCTGTCGGAGGAATTGATACTGCAATAATTCCCGGTAAAGAAGTAACAGTTCACGGTAAAAAGGATTTATATGGAGTTATCGGAGCAAAACCGCCCCACCTTATGACCGAGCAGGAAGAAAAAGAAAAAATCACATTTGATAAAATGTTTATTGACTGCGGTTATAATAAAGAAACTATGGACAAGTTTGTATCTGTAGGCGATTTTATCACTTTTAAAGGTGATTTTGTGACTCTTGCCAATAACTGTTTTTCTTCCAAAGCAATAGACAACAGAATGGGAATTTATGTTCTTTATAAAGTCCTTGAAAACCTTTTACAGGAAAAAATTAACGCAAATATCGTGTTTTTGTGTGCCGGTCAGGAGGAACTTGGCTGTTTGGGCGCAAAAACCGCTGTTAAATCAATTAATCCCGATTATGCTATAGTTGTTGACGTTACACACGGAAACAGCGCCTACATTGACAAATTTGACGGATTTGAACTTGGAAAAGGTCCTGCGGTTGGCGTAGGTCCTAATTTCAGTAACAAATATAACCGTAAATTTGTTGATTATTGTAAAAAGTATGATTGTCAGATAGAGGTATGCTCAGGACATTCTGGTACAGATGCTTGGCCTATACAGATATCTAATAACGGTATTCCTTGTTCTTTAATTTCCGTTCCTATAAGACACATGCATTCACAGACGGAACTGTGCGATTTTGAAGATATATTAACGACAGTTAAAGTTATTTCCGAATTCATAAAAGAGGAGGGGTATGTATGTTACAAAAATGGAAGAATTAGGTTTTTCATGGAATCCGTTAGAAGAAAAATGGAATCAATTATATAATTTAGCGAAGAAATATTATGAAAAATATGGTGATTTATTAGTTCCTTCTTCTTATGAAATTGATAATCTGGGTAATGTAATTTTTTATAAGAAAGGTACAAAAGGCTACCATAATAAAATTATGTTAACCGCACACATGGACGAAGTTGGTTTTATAATTTCGGGGATAACAGAAGAGGGAGCACTTAAGTTTAAAACAGTAGGCGGAATTGACGCACGAATTATACAAAACACTAAAGTAATTATCGGCGAAAATCGTATTAACGGTGTAATCGGTGCAAAACCTGCTCACATGTCTAAAGAATACCAGCCTGTTAAAGTAAGCGAACTGGTAATAGATATTGGTTGTAGATCCAAACTGGAAGCCGAAAGTATTATAAACATCGGTGATTATGCAATGTTTAACAGTATTTATACTGAATTTGGTGATGAATTAGTTAAGGCAAAAGCCTTAGACGATAGAGTTGGTTGCTATGTACTGTCAAAACTTATGGAGAAAGAATATCCAAACGATATATACTTTGTATTTACTGTTCAGGAAGAGGTTGGATGCAGAGGTGCATCTGTAGTTGGAGACAGAATTAAACCTGACTATTCTTTTGTAATTGAGGGAACAACCTGTTCCGATGTACCACATTGTACACAGTATAATTACTCAACTTTACTTGGAAAAGGGGCTGCATTATCTATGCTTGACAGCGGCTCCTATTCAGACAGAGAACTTACAAAGTTTCTTTATGATACGGCAGTTAGTAATAATATTCCCGTTCAGTATAAAAGAGTTACCGCAGGCGGAAACGATGCAAATGCAATACAGATTTCAGGTGATGGTTATAAGGTTGCTGCGGTATCTGTGCCATGCAGATATATTCACTCGCCTGTGAGTGTTGCAAGTTTAAAAGATATTAATTCCTGTTACGATTTGTTATATAATGCACTTAGTAAGGAGAGTAGTTTATGGAGTTGTTAAATAAATTATGTGATTTTTGTGCCTGTTCGGGTAACGAAAAAGAATTGCTTTCTTTTATATCAGAATATGCAAGTCCTTATGCCGATGAAACGTTTACTGATAATTTAGGTAATTTGTATGTAAGAATCAACAGAGGTAATAAAAAATTTATGCTTTCATCTTCTGTTGATGAAGTGGGCTTTTTCACAACTATTTCTGAAGAAAACAACATTAAAGTTGCAAAGATGGGTAATATTGAAGTAAATAATATTAAAGATACACTTGTGACTTTCGAAAATGGAAAAAACGGTATTATCTGCGGTGAAATTAGTGACAAGATAGAAAACTACTCAGTTAAGGTTTTTACAGATACAATCGAAGATTATACCGGTTTCACATTGTCTTTTGCTAAAAACTTCAACATTAATTATAATTATGTTGTATCTAAAGGATTATCTGCACGAATTGGCGCTTATGTGTTTCTTAAACTAATTGAAAGTAATTTAAAAGGTTACGATTTTTACTTTGTTTTTTCAGTTAAAAAGCATATCGGTATGAAAGGTGCAAAAGTAATCGGAAACAATGTAAAACCTGATTATGCAATTGTTTTAGACTGTTTTAAAGGAGATAATCTGCCATCTGTGCTTTTAAAAGATAAGTTATATATTGCAGACAACACTCTTGGGAAACACCTTGTAAATTGCGATTTTAAGGGAATTGTTGATAAAGATTGCCAGTCAGAGGGTAATGCAGTTCAGACTTCATATACGGGCATTCCCGCTGTTGTTTGTGGCTTGGGTATAGAAAATATTTATTCAAGAAACGAGATTTGCAAGACAAAAGAGATTGAAAACCTTATTAATTATCTGTTGAAATTTTTTGAAAAGGAAAATGTGTAATGAAACAATATATTGTTGAAAATTTTGAGATTTCTCCGTCAGTTTTTGATTTTGGAGAAGAAGTTTTACAAACGATAGATTTTAAAAATGTTGATGATACCGCGCGTTATAATCACCTTAAAGTGTTAAAGGCGTTTCAGAATAACCGCGTGTCAGACGTTCATTTTAACAGTACAACAGGTTACGGTTACGACGATGCAGGAAGAGAAGTAATTGACAATATTTACGCTGAAGTTTTTGGTGCAGAAGATGCCCTTGTAAGGCACAACATTATTAACGGAACTCACGCCATTTCTCTTTGCTTGTTTGCTGTTTTAAGACCTGGTGATACTTTAGTGGCTGTTACAGGCAAACCTTATGACACGTTGGAAGAGGTAATAGGTATCTGCGGAGAAAACAACGGCTCACTAAAAGAATTCGGTGTAAATTATAAGCAAGTTGATTTAATAGACGGCAAAGTTGATTATAATAAAATTATGTCAACTATAGATAAATCTACCAAGGCAGTAATTATCCAGAAGTCGAAAGGATATAGTTTCAGACCGTCGCTTAGTTGTGAAGATATAAAGAAAATAATTGATACCGTTAAAGGTATTAATCCTGACACTATTTGTATAGTTGATAATTGTTACGGTGAATTTGTTGAAAGAATTGAGCCAACACAAGTTGGTGCAGATTTAATGGCAGGTTCTCTGATTAAAAACCCGGGCGGTGGACTTGTTTCTACAGGTGGTTACATAGCAGGTAAAAAGGAATATGTAGAACTTGCTTCATATAAATTAAATTCTGTAGGTTTAGGAAAGCATGTTGGCGCTACACTTGGTATGAATAAAGAAATTCTTCAGGGCTTTTTTATGGCTCCGATAACTGTTGCAAACAGTATAAAAACCGCCATTTTCTGCGGTGCAGTATATGAAAAACTTGGTTTTACTGTTTCTCCTTCATCGAAAGACAACAGGACTGATATAATTCAGGCGATAAAATTCGGAACAGAGGAGGGAGTAGTTAAGTTTTGTCAGGGAATTCAGCAAGGTGCTCCCGTTGACAGTTTTGTTACTCCTGAGCCATGGGATATGCCGGGATATGCTCACCAGGTAATTATGGCTGCAGGTGCTTTTAATCAGGGGTCATCAATTGAATTATCTGCTGACGGACCTATCAAAGAACCTTATATTGCATATATGCAGGGCGGTCTTACTTTTGAGTCCGGTTATCTTGGAATTCTTAAATCTGTTCAAAAACTTAAAGACAGTAAGTTGATTAATTTATAAAGGGTGATTTGTTTGAATAAAAAGTGTGTATTGGTCGAGGATAAAATCTGTGACGGTTGCGGTGAATGTGACGTCTGTGATTTAGACCCCAATAAAATATGTGACAACTGCGGCAAGTGCATAGATTACGATCCTGAATGCAAATATGCAGAAATAAATATAGACGAAGTTATTACTGAATAAAGAAAGCCGATGCAAAAGCATCGGCTTTAATATTATTTCTTTAAATGTTTAGCAACTTCTTCAGCAACGATTTTTGTAATTAAGTCAATGTTGTCAATACCTGTAAAACCTTTACCCATGTCAGCTTTTCCGTCACTGCTGAATAATTTCATTTTATTCATAGTTTCCATTTTTACGGCTTCAACAGCGGCAGGAATTAAATCTATTAGACCTTTATCCATACTATGGAATTTTTTGAATTCTGCTTCAACAGCCGCTACGTTAATATCTGTAAAGATGTTAACCTTACTGATACCTTCTTTAATTGCTCTTCTGAAATCATCATCAGTTAATCCTGAACCACCGTGCAATACAAGGGGGACATCAACTGTATTTGCAATAGTACGAATTCTTTCAAAATCAAGTTTAGGTGGTAGTTTATATGCGCCGTGAGCGTTACCAACTGCAATAGCCAAAGCGTCAACGCCTGTTTTTTCTACAAAGTCTTTAGCAAGTTTCGGGTCTGTAAAGTATTTTGAAGGATCGTCTAAATGAGAACTACCTTCAGCAGAGCCTTCGTTGTCGCCAACGTGTCCCAATTCACCTTCGATTGTTGCACCGCGTGAATGCGCAATATCAGCCATTTCTTTAACTTTTCTAACGTTTTCTTCATAAGAATCTGTAGAACAGTCGTACATAACAGAACTAAAACCTAAATCTAATGCTTTAATACATGTTTCGTATGTAAGACCGTGGTCAAGATGAACAACTACAGGAACAGATGCTTTTTTTGCCATAGGAATTAAGTAATAAGAAACTTCTTCCAATGGACCGTATGGTAACAATACTTCTGCAGTACCCATAATTACAGGTGAACGGCTGCATTCTGCGGCATTAATAATACCACGTGCAAGTTCTAAATTAACTGCATTAAACAGACCAACAGCATATTTGTTCTTTTTCGCCGGTCTCAAAACTTCATTCATATTTACTAACATTAATTTATCCCCCTTAGATGTATAAATCCAACATAACCATAATACTATAAATTTCTAAAAAAATCAATAGTTTACATAAATTATTTTTTATCAAAATCCGCCAAAGGATTACTGTCAACTGCCCGTTTTAACTGCTGGTCTTCTGTATGAGTATATATCTGTGTAGTTGCGATGCTTTCGTGACCTAAAATCTGCTGTAGCGCCAGTACATCTACGTTTCCGTATTTATACATAAGTGTTGCAGCGGTATGCCTTAACTTGTGAGTAGTATATTTTTTATCGTCTAATCCTGCTAATTTTAAATACTTTTTAATTATTAACTGAACTCCACGAACACCTAACCTGTACTTGTTGTGGTTTAAAAACAAAGCATCTCTGTCGTGTACGCCTTCGTGCGGTCTGTATTCAAGATATTTGTTAAGGGCTGAAATGCAGGAGGAGTTTAAGTAAACTGTACGTTGTTTGTTGCCTTTTCCGATAACAGTTAATGTGTCTTTTCGTATGTCTGATATGTTAATTCCAACTAATTCCGATACACGCATACCGCAGTTAAGCAGTAATGTAATAATACAGTAATCTCTGGGGTTTGCATCGTATGCAGAGTTTAAAAGAGCCTCGCTGCTTTGTAAATCAAGATAAATCGGTTGCCTTTTACCGATTTTAGGGCTGTCCAAGTTAAGGGTAGGGTCGTTTTCAAAATAATGCATTTTAGTTGTCAGATACTTGTAAAAACTACGTAAGCTTGAAACTTTTCTGGCTCGTGATGACGCTGTGTTGCTTCGGTCCTGGTTTACATAAGCCATATATTCGTATAAATCAGTCAAAGTTACTTTTTCTACCAATGTTATGTCAACTAAATTGGCGTTAATTTCCTCAAACTCAAGATGTGTGTTGTCCTTATATATTAAGAAACGTAGGAAGGTGCGCAAATCATAATAGTATTCTTTTACAGTAGTTTTAGACTGTCCTTTAATAGTTTCCATATTGATTAAAAAGTCTTTTAAGTATGTAGGAACGTCAGAGTATTTTGTTAAATTAGATTTGCGACCACGATGAGATATTGAAGAATAATTTTTATTATTGGTGTTTGAATTTTTTTCGCTCATAAAATTCACAACTTTCTGAATAATTTTTTCATAATAGAATATTTAACGTAATAATAAGAAACTCATATTGAATTATGCAAAATCAGTCGAATCTGCAGCAAAGCCCGCAATATAAGTCTTTTTCACTTCAAAACCCCTCTATCCAACTTCGCAAAATTTTTATTTTGCGAAGTTGGACTATGTGTTTTGAGGGGGTATGTTTTGACGGGGGTGCTTATCTTCTATCGCTGAATATTAATTATTTGTCTTATTTTATTACATTTTATCACAAGTCGTATATTAAATCAATTATTAGTTTTGCATAAACTACAGTTTTTGCAAATCATAACTTTATCATAAAAAATTTTTTTTACCGTTTGGACAATTTCATTTTTTAAAACATTATCTGGGTCGTGTATTACTATTTCCTTTGGTGCATTATTAATTAATATATTTAAAACTAAATCTTCAAATTTTGCAACTATATCAAGGTCTTTTGATATGCAGTGCAAAATACACGGTTTAGTTATATTTTCGCCTTTTTCGTTTAAAACCAACAGGTCATCTGGTTTTAAAACTAATTCCATCTTCCTGTATCGTGATTTTTGACAGGAAACATATTCTTTTAACAAATTTATGAAATCATTATATTCGTTATCAATTTGTAGTTCTTCTTCACAAACCGATATTATGTCAACTAATTCATCAATATATTCACCCAGTCTGAAACTTATGAAGCCTTCAATATTAATAAAGTCTGAATTATTAAAATAATTTAAAACAGCATCGTTAATTATTTTATTTCTTATTTTTCTGAAATAACCGGAAAATTCATATTCTGTATCGTAAATATAGTCAATTACACGGTTGTAAACTTCCTTTCTGTAGCTTGTTTCCTTTATTTTCTTTGAAATTATATTCGAAATCAGTCTTTTTTCATATACTTCCACCAAGAGTGATGTCAGATTTTTTGACAGTAAATATAAATCATCAATATATATGCTTAAAACATTATTATCAAGAATTTTTCGTGAATAAATTTTACATAGATTATTAATTATATCTGTATTTTCAGTTTTAATACTGATATTTTGCAAAGCATCACATCCATATTTTATAATATCGGAATAATTGACCCATAATCAACTAAAGTTTCGTTACTTAATGATATCAGACTGACGCCGTATTTTTCGGCAAAATCATGTATTTCGGCATAATTTGAGTGTTTGGTTATAGCACCGAAAAAGCATAGTGTATCTTTGTCAATTAATCCGCTTGCGCCGCCTAAAAAACCGTTTTTGTATCCCTTTAAAACCACATCACCGCTATCAATAAGCAGTACATCAAATCCTGATTTTTTAAGAGTTTTTTCTACTCCCTCATCTTCTGTTATTACTGCATTTTCATTAACCATACAAACAGTACATTTAGTATATCCCTGGTTAACGTTATATATACTATAATCAGCGTCGTTACAAACCTGCAATATTTTTTTATCTGTATATTTTAAATTATGAAAAAGTCTTTTTTTTGACGTTAATATATTATATGAAATGTCATTTGGGTATGCACCTTGTACTTTGTTGTTACCTTTTACAACATTGTAATCAGGCAGCAAATCCTTGTAATATTCATATGCAAAAGGTGCAGTTATTGCATAATTATCTATAAAACAAATCTGCAAATCGGAGTGAGTTGACAAGCCCTCTGGCAAATCAGGATTTTTTAATGTTTTAATAACATTAATATTAAATTCTTTTAATCTGGATATAATAGTATTTGTGCAATCGCAGGATACAATAACTTCTTTAACTTTTCTATTTGGAACAAACATAAAATCACCAAAATTCAATTTTTACATAATATATTATTAGCATTCCCTTGCTTCCAACCGGCCAAAACCGGTCGGTTGTTTATATATTAACTACAGTATATTGAAATATAATATACTGTAGTTTTTAATTATATCATAATTTCCGAATAAAATAAATAATTTGTTAAAAACAGTTGAAAATATTAGTAAAATAATGTAAAATATCTCTTGATAATATTTTAAAGGAGAATCACAAATGAGCGAATTATTTGGTAACGTATTAGCCCTTGACTGGAAGCAAGTGGTTATGTGGATTGTTGGTGGTATTCTTATTTACCTTGCAATTAAAAAAGATATGGAGCCTACTCTTCTTCTTCCTATGGGTTTTGGTGCAATATTGGTAAATTTACCTAATTCAGGAGCCGTAGAAACTCTGGAAACTTTATTTAATGCAGGTATTTCAAACGAATTGTTTCCGCTTATATTATTTATAGGTATTGGCGCTATGATTGACTTTGGTCCCCTTTTATCAAACCCGAAACTTATGATTTTCGGTGCGGCGGCACAATTTGGTATATTCTTTACATTAAGTATGGCAAGACTGTTTGGCTTTAATCTTGCGGATGCAGGTTCAATAGCAATTATCGGTGCAGCAGACGGTCCTACTTCTATCGTTGTTGCACAGGCGCTAAAATCTAACTATATCGGCGCAATAATGGTTGCTGCTTACTCTTATATGGCTTTGGTGCCAATTATTCAACCGCCTGTAATTAAATTATTAACAACTAAAAAAGAAAGAAAAATCAAAATGGAATATGTGCAGAAAAACGTTTCTAAAACAACACGTATTCTGTTCCC
>CALDNB010000124.1 GCA_937914775.1 uncultured Clostridia bacterium | reverse complement strand
ACATACAATACCGGGTAATTCTTTACCTTCTAAGAATTCCAAAGATGCACCGCCGCCTGTTGAGATGTGTGACATTTTATCACCAAGACCTGCCTGGTTAACTGCAGCAACACTGTCGCCGCCGCCGATGATTGTTGTAGCATCGATTTCTGCCAACACTTTAGCAATAGCGTTTGTACCTTTTGCAAATGTAGGCATTTCAAATACGCCCATAGGTCCGTTCCAAACAACAGTTTTTGCTTCTTTTACAGCGTCTGAGTAAAGTTTGATTGTTTTTTCGCCGATGTCAAGGCCTTCCCAACCGGCTTCGATTTCGCCTCTGCCTACTGTCTTGTGTTCAGCATCGTTTGAAAATTCTTTTGCTACTACTGTGTCAATGGGAAGTAACAATTTAACGCCTTTTTCTTTTGCTTTTGCAATCATTTCGTTAGCGTAGTCAAGGTAGTCTGCCTCAAGAAGTGAATTACCAACTTCTTCGCCCTGTGCTTTCATAAATGTATAAGCCATACCGCCGCCGATAATTAGTGTATCAACTTTTTCAAGTAAGTTGTTTATTACAGAAATTTTGCTTGATACTTTTGAACCGCCAAGGATAGCAACGCAAGGTCTTACAGGGTTGTTTACTGCATTACCCAAAAATTCGATTTCTTTTTCGATTAGGAAACCGCATGCAGCATCGCCGTCAATGTAGTCTGTTACGCCTACTGTTGAGCAGTGTGCTCTGTGTGCAGTACCGAAAGCGTCGTTTACAAATGAATCTGCAAGTGATGCAAGTTCTTTGCTGAATGTTTCGATATTTTTGGTTTCTTCTGCTCTGTATCTTGTGTTTTCAAGCAACACTACGTCGCCGTCTTTCATTTCTGCAACTGCTTTTTTAGCGTTTTCGCCAACTACTGTTGCATCTGCGGCAAATACGATTTCTTTGCCTAATTTTTCTGAAAGTTTTTTAGCAACGGGTGCAAGTGATAGTTTTGGAACTGCTTCACCCTTTGGTTTTCCAAGGTGTGAGCACAAAATAACTTTTGCACCTTTTTCCATTAAGTATTTGATTGTGGGAAGTGCACCGTCAATACGTGTTTCGTCTGTAATGTTAAGGTTTTCGTCCAATGGAACGTTAAAGTCACATCTTACAAGGACTCTTTTACCTTTAACATCAATGTCTCTGATTGTTTTCTTGTTCATATTAAATCACCTCAAATAAATATTGTCTATATTATACACCAATGTTAAAAATTTATCAAGCATTTTTTAACATAAGTAAATATATTATTTTATATGCTTCTGCACGTGTGGTGAAATTATTAGGGTTAAAGCGGTTATAGTTATCACCGTTTATAATCCCCATTGAAGTAAGTTTCAATACGCTATGGTAAGCGTAAGAAGAAATAGTGTCCTTGTCTTCGAATTTCAAATCACCATCTGTTTCCGTTTCGATTTCAAGATAATTTAAAATCCTGCTTGACATAGTAACTAAGTCCTGACGGGTAATGTTCTGCCCAAAACCAAACTCGGTTTCCGATATGCCCTTAACTATTCCGCTTTTGTTTGCCGTTGCGATTACGCCGTAATACTGTTCGTTAATATCGGTAAAATCGCAGGTGGCGGTAACGTCATAAATACCAAAAGCAGAAACAAGTAAATCTACAAATTCTTCTCTGGTTATATGTTTGTTGGGATACAGTTTGTTTTCAAAGTTTTGTTTTATCAGTCCGTTTGTTACAAAAAACTCTATTGCTTCGTGTGCCCAGGGTACATTGTCTATGTCGTCAAAAGTAACGGCACTTCCTGCACCGTACCCGTCATTTACCGTGTCGGTAAACCCTTGTGCATATACTGTGTTTACAGTTAAAATTAAACAAATAAGTACAAGTAATTTTTTCATAATTATAGTCCCGTTTCACTTGTGTTTGGCAATGGCTCAGGTTGTTGCTGTGGCTGCGGCTGCGGTTCGTCTTGTGTAGAAGAAGCGTTTTCTCTTACAAATTCCTGATTTTCCAATGTTGCAGTTAATGTTTCAAGTTCTGAACGAAGTACGGCGTTTTCGTCCTGAAGTCCCGCAACTTCGCTTCTTAGTTTCTGATTTTCCTTTTTAAGGTCAGCAATTATTTCTGCATCTGTTTTATCTCCGTCTATCATATCGGTTGGTTGCTCGTAACCGTCCTCGGTCTTTTCGGGTGTTGTTCCCCCGTCGCCTGACATAACATTAAAAGAAATAATGAATGATGCAACAAACACAATAACAAGTATTAATAATATTACAAAAACAAAAACAAACTTGTTGTTCGATTTTTTAGCAGGTACTTTTCTCATATTTTATTCCCCCATTTCCTTATATTAATTATATCATATAATTATACTTTTTCAATTACTTTAAAAAAATTTCACAAATTTGTAAAAAACAATGGTAATAAGACAAAAAATATTGTATAATATGCGTAGTGCTACACAACTAAGTTTGCCTGTCGGCAAGTGAAGTTATCTTCGATAGTGAAGTTTACTTTGTAAGTGAAGTTCTGCCTTGCGGCAGAGTGGCAAACTTAACTTCGCTTTGAACGAAGTTCAAAACTTCACAAACGGTTGTATATAGACTACGTTTTTTGCCTTAATCTGACACAAACCGTATGATTCAAAAGATAAAGCATACAGAAAAGAGGGGTAGTATGAAAAAAGTATTTATTAGTCGTGGTGCGTTAATTTTGGTGATTGGTTATTTTGTTACATTTCTATCCGCTGATTTTATTCCAGATATGATTTTGGGGATGCTAAATTTTAATTTATGGGGATATGTAATAACTATTATTTTTTCCATATTATTACTTATTGTTTTGTTGTTGATTAGGTACATATTAGAGAATAGAATACCTGTAAATTATGCCGATATTATTGAAATAAAACATTGGTTAAAAGATAATACGGTTGAAACGTTTTTTATATACGCAATAAGTAGTGCATTTTGGCTTGATACTATATCAAGCATTGATAATATTCATATAAAACAATGTATAGTATTTATACGAAATGTTAAGGAATTGAATTCAGATACTTACAAAGATGAAGTAGATAGAACCATCAATAAATGGAAAGAACTACGTAATAATAATGTAATAGAGGATCTAAAGATTTACGAATATAATCATATACCGGATCATTATTATGGAATTATTGATGATAAGATTTTACTTACTGGGGTCAATATTTTTGATAAAAAAGATTCAACATTACAATATGGACACAGAGAACCACAAGCGTTTTTTAATAATTCTGATGCTGGAAATCAGGCGATTGAATCTTACAAAAGACAATTTTTGAATTATTTGGAAAGATATAAAAACAATCTTGTATATAACAGTAAAAAGGGTTAATGAAACACAAGGGTATGGTTCTGTTGTCTTGAAGCGGTTGAGTATCAACCTAATCGATATGAATTCTTGCGAATTCTCGATATGTTCTTTTGGGACGAGAATAACATAAGGCGGTGAAATTATGAAACATATACGAATACTGCATACTGCTGATTTGCACATAGACACAACATTTTTTTCTGTTTCGCAAAAAGCGGAACTGTTAAAACACGAACTATTAGAAACGTTTGGCAGAATAGTGGGGATTGCAAAAGAGAAAAATGTTGATGCAATACTTGTTTCAGGGGACATTACAGACAACGGCACAATGTCGGAGGCGTCATACAAATTTATGTGCGAGGCATTTGATAAAATAAGCCATATTCCCGTGTTTGCCATTTTAGGCAATCACGATTTCGGTTTAAACTATACGTTCCCCGAAAATGTGCACTTATTTGGCACTGATTTGGACTTTGTATCTTTAAAAGATGCGGACATTTATGGCGCAAATTTTAACTTTGAAAAAGATGTTTCACCCCTTAAGGATTTAGTAATAAAGGACAGCGGTAAAATTAACATAATGCTTTGTCACGGAACTTTAAACGGCAACACGGACAATCCCTTTTTAACAAGTGACATTGAAAAATCAGGGCTTAACTATCTTGCTTTAGGTCACATTCACAGTTTTGACGGATTGGACAAGAAAGGGAAGACATACTACTGCTACAGCGGTGTTCCTATGGGCAGAGGTTTTGACGAACTGGGAGAAAAGGGCGTAATTATTGCAGACATATATGAAAACACCGTTGAAACAGAATTTGTTCCTGTAGCCGAAAGAAAATTTGTTGAACTTTCTGTTGACTGCGACGGTCTTTCCAATTACATAGAAGTTGCGGACAAGGTTTTTGAAAGCACCAATGAAAAAGATTTATACAAAATAGTGTTAAAAGGTACTCCGTCGGGGCATATAAACGCTGAAACCTTAAGTGCAGTTTTACAGGAAAAACTTTTTTATGCAAAAGTTGTTGACAGAACTAAAGCGGAGGTTAACATTGACGAACTGGCAAAAGAACAAAGTCTTGCCGGGTACTTTGTAAAAAACGCAATGAACAACCAAAAAGCCCTTGAATACGGACTTAAGGCCCTTAACGGAGAAAGGATATATACCGATGAAGATTAAAAGTATATATATTAAACAATTTGGTTGCTTAAAAGAATACCGGGAAGAATTCGTGGACGGCTTTAACATTATAAACAAACAAAATCAACTGCAAGGCTTCCAGAAATGTTTTTGGTGCACCTTTTGTCAGTTTCTCACAGGCTTCCGCACAAGAGAAAAGGCCAGCTTTTTTTGCTGCTTCTCCATAGCGCTCCATATAGAGGATCATACTCCTATAGATCCATTGCATGCCTTCCAACCAATATAATGTGTCTGCTTCTT
>CALDNB010000123.1 GCA_937914775.1 uncultured Clostridia bacterium | reverse complement strand
GATACGTCATCTAAAGCACCCTTTTCAACCATCATAACGGCACCGCTTTTAATACCCTCTTCGCTGGGCTGGAAAAGCAGTTTTACTCTGCAGTTAAGTTGGTGTTCTATAGATTTTAATGCCTTTGCCGTGCCTAAAAGGATTGCTGTATGAGCATCGTGTCCGCAGGCGTGCATTAAACCTTCGTTTTTTGACTTAAAGGGCAGGTCTGTTTCCTCGGCAACTTTAAGTGCGTCCATATCAGCCCTTAAACCGATTGTAAAACCTTTTTTGTCAGGGTTTATGTAGCCTACAACACTGCCTTTTCCGTACTGTTCGGTATAGGGTATTCCCATACTTTCCAGTTCTCTTTTTACCAGAGCAACTGTTTTTGGTAAATCAAAGTCAATTTCGGGATACATGTGTATTTCCCGACGCAGTTTTATAATGTAATCTTTGTCAATGTTAAACATCGTTGTTTCTCCTTTTGTTTGTATGTGTAAAGTTTAGCACAGTTTTGTAATAATTTCAATACTTTCACAAAAAAACTACTTGACAAATAAAATATATTATGTTACACTGTAAAATAATTTCAAACGCAACGAAGCGGACTAGTACGCAAAAACTTTCGCCTTGAGAGAGATGCCGGGTGGTGCGAGGCATTGGGAGAGATTTGCAGAACTCACCGCGGAGCGGCTGTCGTGAAAATTGCAGTAATGGCAGACGGGAACTCCCGTAACAGAGTTAAGATGTGTTGGCATCTAAGGTGCATCCTTTTACAGGGTGAAGAAGAGTGGTACCGCGGAAACGTAGGATAATTATAACGTTTTCGTCTCTTTAAGTATAACAAAGAGACGGGAGCGTTTTTTTGTTGGAATTTGAAAGGAGATATAAAAATGAAAAAAATCAGTATCGCAGACATCACACTTAAAAAACTTTCAGAGGAACGTGAAATTTCATTACTGTTCCGTGAAAAGTCAGCAATTGCAAACTGTGCGGATTTACTCGGTGCAGACGTTGTTGAATTACCTGCTGTTAAAAATCTCCGTGAAGATACCATTATATATAAGACTATTGCCCAGAACGTAAGAAATGCCGTTTTGGCAGTGCCTGTGGGCTTTAATAAAGAAGATGTTGCTTCCACCTGGGAATGTATAAAAGAGGCGGCAAAACCCCGTCTTTTAGTTGAACTTCCTGTGTCAACAATCCAGATGGAATATACTTATCACGTTAAACAGGCAGTTATGCTTGAGAAAATCGCCGAACTTGTTAAGGAAGCAAAAAATTATTGCGAAGACGTGGAATTCTGCGCCCTTGACGCAACACGTGCAGACCTTGACTTTGTTATTTCTGCGGTAAAAGAAGCAGAGAAAAACGGCGCAACAGTTGTAACAGTTACTGATAATGCAGGGGTATCAACTCCCGAAGAAATTGCAGACCTTGTTAAAACCGTAAAAGAGGCAGTAAATGTTTCTTTGTATGTGGCGGTTTCCGACAGAATCAATATGGGCGTTGCATCAGCGTTATCCGCAATAAAAAGCGGTGCTGACGGTGTAAAATGTGCAATGGCTGGAAAAGACGTACTTTTAACTGCAGAGTTTTCCGATGCCGTAACTGTTTGCGGTGCACAAATCGGTGTAAAAACAGATTTGGACAATACAAAAATTCATTCATCAATTGACGATATGCTTTCAAACATAAACCACGAAGATTACGATGCACAAAACGTTGTCAGCGAAAAGAAAAAGATTTTGCTTGATGCTGACTGCACTATGGCACAGGTTGCCAATGCCGCAACAGTATTGGGTTATGACCTTTCTGACTCCGACGTGGGAAATGTATATAAAGCACTTATGCAGGTATGTGAAAAGAAAGGTGCAGTAGGAGCAAAGGAATTTGAAGCATTGGTTGCAAGTTCTGCTATGCAGGCACCCTCAACATACCATTTTGAAACATACACAACTACAAGCAGTAATGTTTCAAGTTCAATGTCACAGGTTACTTTAAAATGTAATGACGAAATTATGGTGGGCGTAAGTAACGGAGACGGTCCTATTGACTCTGCTTTCCGTGCAATAGAACAGTGCATAGGCCACCACTACGAACTTGACGATTTTCAGGTGCAGTCTGTAACAGAGGGTAAAGAGGCGTTGGGCTCTGCCCTTGTACGTCTTCGCAATAACGGAAAACTTTATTCTGGAAACGGCACATCAACAGACATTGTTGCCGCAAGTATCAGAGCGTATATAAATGCACTAAATAAAATTGTGTTCGAGGAGGCGTAATATGAAAATAGTATTTTCAACCAAGAATGTAAGCCGTGCTACCTTTCTTGACACCTGCCGTTATGCCTTTGACTACGGCTTTTCGGGCTTCGAAATATACGATGCAATAAAAGAAAGAAGCAGTCACCACGACAGTATTTTAAGGCGGGACAGAATTGCGGACGCCAAAAGAAAACTTGTTAACAGAAATCTTGCTGTTCCTGCAATCCGTATGCCTGAGGCAATTGAAAACGAAGAGGCTGAAATAATTGAAAAATATGTAGATATGGCGATAGTGTCAGGAATTTCAAATGTAATTGTTCATATTGACAAGGAAACCTCCTTTGATCTTTTAGACGGCAAACTTTTAAACGCCGTAAAAAAAGCAGAAAATGCAGATGTAAATATTCTTTTTGAAACAGTTGGTTACCTTGCAAACACAGAAAAGGTAATAGAAATTATAAATCACTTTTCTTCTGCGGCAATAGGTGCTTCCTGGAACGTAAGAGGCACACATTTTGACGGAGGAGAGTCCTCAGAAGCAACAATAAAAACTTTGGGTGCATATATAAAATATGTACGTTTAGGTGATATGAAGGACGGAAAAACCGTATTAATCGGTGAGGGTGAACTTGACGTTCCGAAACTTATCGGTGCACTTTCATCACTTAATTACGAGGGTTATATCTGTGCCGCGTGGAACGAGGAAATAAATGATGCAGACATAGTTCTTACCCACTTTGCAAACTACATTTCATCACTTAACCGTGACAAAAAGTCCTTTGACAAAGCATACTATAACAGAGACAAAACAGGTACTTTTGTGTGGAAAAAGTATGACGTTATTGACGCAACTTTCTCTGATGTTTTAGACACTATGGCAGAGAAGTATCCCGACCAGTACGCCTTTAAATATCCTACTTTGGACTATACAAGAACTTACGAACAGTTCAGACGTGATGTGGACGAATGTGCCGCAGCCCTTATATCTTTGGGCGTAAAGGCAGGAGACCACGTTGCAATATGGGCA
>CALDNB010000122.1 GCA_937914775.1 uncultured Clostridia bacterium | reverse complement strand
GAAGGGCGAAGTTGTTAAGGCAGTTATAGTTCGTTCTGTTAACGGTGTAAGAAGAAACGACGGAACCTATATAAAATTTGACGAAAACGCAGCAGTAATCATAAGAGACGACAAAAACCCAAGAGGTACCCGTATCTTTGGTCCTGTTGCACGTGAACTTCGTGATAAAGAGTTTATGAAAATCTTGTCACTTGCTCCAGAAGTATTGTAAGGGAGGCAACAGTCGTGAATAAAAAACTTCATGTTAAAAAAGGCGACACTGTTATCGTACTTTCAGGTAAAGACAAAGGCAAAAAAGGTAAAGTTTTGGCTTGTATTCCTAAAAGCGGTAAAGTAATCGTTGAAGGTGTAGCAATGGCTACAAAACATAAAAAGCCGAGAAAACAAGGTGAAGCAGGCGGAATTATCCACCAGGAAGCACCAATCTATGCATGTAAAGTAATGCATGTATGTCCTAAATGTCAGGAGCCTACAAGAATCGGCAGAAAGACATTGGATAACGGCGAAAATGTAAGAATCTGCAAAAAATGCGGAGAAATTATCTGATAGAGCACCATCACAGGAAGGAGGAGGACATTAACAAATGTCAAGAATGAAAGAACTATATGACAAAGAAGTAGCACCGGCTTTAATGAAAAAGTTTGAATACAAAAGCCCAATGCAGATACCAAAGATTGTTAAAGTAGTTGTTAACATGGGCGTTGGCGAAGCAAGAGACAATTCAAAAGCATTGGACGCTGCTGCTGAAGATATGGCAAAAATAGTTGGTCAGAAACCTGCTATTACACAGGCAAAGAACTCAGTTGCTGCATATAAAATCCGTGAAGGTATGAACATTGGTTGTAAAGCAACACTTCGTGGCGACAGAATGTACGAATTTATTGACAGACTATTCAATGTTGCATTACCACGTGTACGTGACTTCCGCGGAATTAACGGGAATTCCTTTGACGGTAGAGGTAACTACTCATTCGGTATCAAAGAACAGTTAATATTCCCTGAAATCGATTATGATAAGGTTGATAAAATCAGAGGTATGGATATTATATTCGTTACAACTGCTACAACCGACGAAGAAGCCAAAGAGTTATTAACCCTTATGGGTGCGCCCTTTGCTCGCAATTAACGAAGGAGGGAATTATAGTGGCTAAAAAAGCAATGATACTAAAACAACAAAAGAAGCAAAAGTTTAAAACCCGTGAATACAACCGTTGCAAAATTTGCGGCAGACCTCACGGTTACCTACGTAAGTACGGTGTTTGCAGAATTTGTTTCAGAAATTTGGCACACGAGGGTGTTATTCCCGGTGTAAGAAAGGCAAGCTGGTAAGATAAGTTTATACAGATTGTTTAAATAGCAGTCGGAAGGAGGTTTCATAATGCAAATTACAGATCCAATCGCAGATTTGTTAACAAGAATCAGGAACGCAAACAATGCTCGTCATGAGACAGTTGAAGTTCCCGCATCAAATATGAAAAAATCAATCGTTCAGATTTTGTTTGACGAAGGTTATATCAAAAAATTTGAAGTAATTGATGACGACAGACAGGGTATGATTAAAATCTGGCTTAAATACGGTGAAGGTAAAACACAGGTTATTAAAGGTCTTAAGAGAGTATCAAAACCAGGTCTTAGAGTATATGTATCAAGAGATGAACTTCCCAGAGTATTAAAAGGTTTGGGTATTGCAATCATCTCAACATCAAACGGTGTTATGACAGACAAACGTGCCCGTCGTGAAAACGTTGGCGGCGAAGTTTTGGCGTTCGTTTGGTAATATTGATATATAATCAATAGATAAACAAGGAGGTGCAATAAAAGTGTCCAGAATAGGAAAAATGCCAATTACAATTCCTGCCGGTGTTGACTTCAAATTGGAAGGCAACAAGGTTACTGTAAAAGGACCAAACGGTACTCTTACAAGAGAATTGCATAAGGATATGATTATTAAAAACGAAAACGGCGTTGTTACAGTTGAACGTCCTACAGAAAATAAAGAGCACAGAGCACTACACGGTTTAACAAGAACACTTATTGCTAATATGGTGATTGGTGTAACAGAAGGTTACACAAAAACTCTTGAAATCAACGGTGTTGGTTATCGTGCAGCAATGAAGGGTAAAACTTTGGATTTAACATTAGGTTTCTCACATCCCGTAGAGATGGAACCTGTTGAAGGAATAACAATTGAAGTACCACAACCAAACACAATCATCGTAAAAGGTGCTGACAAACAGTTGGTTGGTCACATTGCTTCATTAATTCGTGAAAAGAGACCGCCTGAACCATACAAAGGTAAAGGTATTAAGTACTCAGACGAAGTTATCCGCAGAAAAGAAGGAAAAACAGGTGCAAAGAAGAAATAATGTTTGCCTTCTTTGGTACGCAAATTTGGCTTGGTTATATATTAAGCCTCAAATGTGAAGAAAGGAGTAAACGGTATGATTAAGAAAATCGGCAGTAATGTCGCAAGAAAAAGAAGACATGCACGTGTTAGAAAAAAGATTTCAGGCACAACAGAATGTCCAAGATTGAATGTTTACAGAAGTCTTAATAACATATACGCACAAATCATTGATGACACAAAAGGTGTTACATTGGTTTCAGCATCAACACTTGATGCAAGTTTAAAAGGAACATACGGCGGCAACAAGGCTGCTGCAAGACAAGTAGGCAAATTAATTGCTGAAAAAGCATTGGCAGCAGGTATTAAAGATGTTGTATTTGACCGTGGCGGTTACCTGTATCACGGACGCGTTTTAGAATTGGCTGAAGGTGCTCGTGAGGGTGGACTTAATTTCTAAAAGAAGAAGGTGAAAAAATGGCAAATCAAATCGACGCAGGAACTTTGGATATTAAAGAAAAAGTTGTTAAAATCAATCGTGTAGCAAAGGTTGTTAAAGGTGGTAGAACATTCCGTTTCTCAGCACTTGTTGTTGTTGGTGACGAAAACGGTCACGTAGGTTGCGGTATGGGTAAAGCCGCTGAAATTCCTGACGCTATACGCAAAGGTATAGAAGATGCTAAGAAGAATATGATTTACGTACCAATCGTAGGAACAACAATTCCTCACGAAGTTATCGGTAAATTCGGTGCTGGCGAAGTTTTGTTAAAACCCGCTAAAGAAGGTACTGGTGTTATCGCAGGTGGTGCAGCACGTGCTGTTATCGAACTTGCAGGTATCAGAGATATCCGTACTAAATCATTACGTTCTAACAATGCACGAAACGTTGTAAGCGCTACAATTGAAGGCCTTGCTTCACTTCGTGACGTTGCAACAGTTGCACAGACTCGTGGTATCAGCGATACACAGGTTTACCGTGGTAAAACTGACGAGGAAGCGGCTTTATAAGGAGGGTTTATCGTGGCTAAAACACTAAAAATTACACTTGCAAAAAGCACAATTGGTTGCAAGGAAAATCAAATAGCAACTGTTAAGGCTTTGGGTTTGCACAAAATCAGAAGCGTAGCAGAGCATAAGGATAATCCTCAGATTAGAGGTATGATTGCTAAGGTAAGTCACTTAGTAACAGTTGAGGAGTTATAATTGAAATCATAAAAGGAGGTGGGACAAAATGAAATTATGTGAATTGTCACCAGCTGAAGGTTCAAAAAAAGACCCAAAAAGAAAAGGTAGAGGACATGCGTCAGGCAACGGTAAAACAGCAGGTAAAGGTCACAAAGGTCAAAATGCACGTAGTGGAGGAGGAGTTCGCCCTGCATTCGAAGGAGGACAAACACCTTTATTCAAACGTCTTCCTAAGAGAGGATTTACTAATGTAAACCGTAAGGAATATGCAATTGTAAATGTTGAAGATTTAAATGAAATTGTTGGTGTTGGTCACCGTGTAGTTCACGGCGGCGAAGCTTTCAACAAGTCCGTTCTCATTACCGACGAAGTTATGAAGGCTCTGGAAGAATGCATTCCTCTGGCTCCTCTCCACAACCCCGCAAACATCACCGGCATCAATGCCTGCACCGCTGTTATGGGCAAGGACAT
>CALDNB010000121.1 GCA_937914775.1 uncultured Clostridia bacterium | reverse complement strand
AGAGGTTTTAGACGTTATGAAATCTCTTGCCAAAGAAGGTATGACAATGGTTGTGGTAACACACGAAATGGGCTTTGCAAGAGAAGTTGCAGACAGAGTTCTGTTTATGGACGAAGGTGTAATTGCTGAAAGCGGTACACCTGAACAGATTTTTGCAAATCCGCAGAACCCAAGAACACAGTCTTTCTTAAGTAAGGTGCTATAACAAATATTCACCTCGTTGCATAAATTGTAACGAGGTGATTTTTTTGTTGGAAATTATTCTTTTGATTATTATCTGTTTTTTCAGCGGATTTGGTGCGGCGGAATTTTTTAAGTGGCTTTACTGTTATGACAACAAGTGCAAGAAAAAAATACTTACGGTAATCCCTCTTAAAAATGACGAACAGGAGACGGAAAAAATAATAAGATGTTGCATTTACGGAGGAGTTTGTGATAATATATTTTTAGTAGATTATAATTCCGATGACAAGACTGTGGAAATTGCAGAACGTCTTAAAAATCAGTATGAGGGGATTACTACATATAACGTAAAACAATTTACAAACTTTATAAAGGAATACTACGATGGCTGATGAAGTAATAAAAGGTACGGTTGAAAACTTAATATACAGTAACAGTCAAAACGGATACACTGTATTAAATGTGCTGCTTCAGGACGGTACAGAACTTTCTGTTGTTGGATATCTGCCTGGGATTTCCGAGGGGGAACAGGTGGAAATTACGGGCAATTATACTGTTCACCCAAAATACGGTGAACAGTTTTCTGCCTTGTCTTATGTACGGCTTTTGCCACAGAAACTGTCCGAGATTATCAAGTTTTTGTCCTCGGGAATTATTAAAGGGGTAGGCCCTGCTACGGCAAAAAAAATAGCGGACAGGTTTGGTGAGGAGTCCCTTGAAATAATTGCGGACTACCCTGCAAGACTTGCGGAAATTTCGGGTATCTCAGAGAAAAAAGCCCTTGAAATAGGTAAAAGTTATGTAGAGCAATTAGGTGTCCGTGACGTTGTAATGTTCTTTCAGCGTTACGGAATCTCCTCAAAATTTGCTATGAAAATATACCAGAAATACGGGCTTACATCAGTTGAACAGATAAAGTTAAATCCTTATCTTCTGGCAGAACAGGTGCGTGGCATCGGCTTTAACAAGGTTGACGGAATTGCACTGTCTTTGGGCTTTTCTCATAATGACAAAAGGAGAATTTGTGCAGGGGTGATTTACTGCCTTTATTCAGCAGCACTAAATGGTCACAGTTTTTTACCGAAAGGTATGCTTGTTGAAAATGTGGTGAAACTTTTAGACGTTGATGAGGGTGAGGCGGAAAATGCCGTTACCTCTTTGGTTTTTGCAGAAAAGATATACATTGAAAAGCACACAATGTTTGACGCAGTTTATCTTCCCGTTTACAAAAATGCAGAAGATTACACTGCAAAAAGGCTTAAATCATATAACAACATTTATAAAAAAGACAAAAAGAAAGTTGACAAGATACTTGGGGATATAGAAAAACAGCAGAACATTGTCCTTGCAGATATGCAAAAAGAGGCGGTTTATACCGTTATGGATAACGGCGTTACTGTTATAACGGGCGGACCCGGTACCGGCAAAACCACCATAATAAACGCCATAATAAAAGTAATGGAAGAAATGGGTAAAACTGTTTTTCTTGCGGCACCTACAGGAAGAGCCGCAAAGCGTATGACGGAAATGTGCGGAGTGGAAGGTAAAACCATCCACCGCCTTCTGGAGGTTGAGTTTAAAGACGACGACGAAACTACATTTTTTGGCAAAAACGAGGACAACCCCATAGACTGCGACGTGTTAATTATTGACGAAACAAGTATGGTTGACATACTTTTAATGAGTTCTGTTTTAAAAGCCTTAAAACCAACTGCAAGGCTTATTCTGGTTGGCGACAGCGACCAGTTGCCATCTGTTTCCGCAGGATATGTTCTTCGTGACATTATTTCGTCAGGTGCAGTCAAAACTATTGCACTGACTGAAATTTTCAGACAGGCAAAAGAAAGCGCCATAGTAGTAAATGCCCATTTGATTAACGGGGGAAAGTATCCCGAACTAAATAATGCAGACAATGATTTCTTTCTGGTACGTCGTGACAGTGCCGCTGATATAGTTTCAACCATTGTGCAACTTAGCGAAAAGCGGCTGCCCAATGCGTATGGTTTTGACAGCGTAAACCAGATTCAGGTTATTTCACCCACAAGAAAAGGACAGGCAGGAGTTGTGGCATTAAACGAGAAACTTCAGGCTGCGTTAAACCCCAAAAGCAAAACTAAAAAAGAAAAAACTTTCGGGGGCGTAACTTTCCGCGAGGGTG
>CALDNB010000120.1 GCA_937914775.1 uncultured Clostridia bacterium | reverse complement strand
CGGGTATCCCCTGCGGGTTCAGTTTGCTCATTCTGCCTCTTTTTTTCCTATCCCCCAAAAATAAAAGCAGGAACATTAGTTCCTGCTTTTTTTATTTCTTACTTGGTAACTGAACTAATACTATTGCTAAAAACATAAGCAAACAACCAAATATCTGTGAAACGGTCATTGCTTCGGACAAAATAATCCATCCTGCAACTGCGGCAAACACCGCCTCAAAAGACATTATAATTGCTGCCGTTGTCGGCTCTGCGTACTTCTGACCTATAACCTGCAAAGTGTATGCAATACCGCAGGACATAATGCCCGAATATAAAAGTGCAATATAGCAACTCATTATATTGTTTATATCTGGAGTTTCAAATAAAGCCATCAGTATAAGGGATATGCCCCCTGCAACCAGAAACTGTGTGCAGGAAAGTTTTACACCGTCAACTTCACGTACAAATTTGTCAACACAAAGGATTTGCCCTGAAAAGAACACTGCACAGATTACTGTTATAAGGTCGCCTTTGTTAAAAGACATATCTGCTCCGAAAAGACAAAGGAAATACATTCCCACAACAGAAATTATAATACCAAGTGCCATTTTTACATTTAATTTTTTGCCGTAAAAAAGTCCAAGTACTGCTACAAAAATAATGTAAAGGGCAGTTAAAAAACCGCTTTTTGCTGTAGTGGTAAATTTAAGACCGTAGGTCTGCAAAGTAGATGCGGCACACAAAAACAAACCGCAAAGTCCGCCGCAGATAATCAGTTTTTTCATATCTGTTTTTACATAAGTCCCCTGCTTTTTCTTTTTACGGTCAGTTATAAAAATAAATGGTAAAAGCACAAGACCGCCCATTGTTGTACGTATTCCTATAAAGGTAAACGGACCTACATAATCCATTCCCACACTCTGGGACACAAAGGATATTCCCCAGATAAGTGCTGCTAAAAACAGAATTAAACTTCCTTTTAAATTGTTTTTCATAGTTAACTCCTTAAAATGTTTTTTTACTGTCTAAAAGAATAGTTACAGGTCCATCGTTTAAAAGTTCCACTTTCATATCTGCACCAAAAACTCCCTTTTCAACGGTTATACCTTTTTCTTTTAAATTATTAATAAACTCTTCGTACATCATATTGGCGTACTTTGGCTCCCCTGCCGACACAAAACTGGGGCGTTTGCCCTTTCTGCAGTCACCGTACAGTGTAAACTGGGAAATTACAAGTATTTCTCCGCCCACATCCGTAACAGACAGGTTCATTTTTTCTTCATCGTCTTCAAATATTCTAAGACCTGACACCTTGTCCGCCATATACTCCAGATCCTTTTTTGTGTCATCGTCACAAACTGCCAAAAACACCAAAAGACCTTTTTTTATTTCTCCTGTTACCTCTTTGTTAACTTTTACAGAGGCATAACTTACTCTTTGTACTACTGCTCTCATATATCTACTCCCAGGAAATGTTTTGCAAGAATACCTACCACAAATGAAAGTACTGCAACCGACACACTTATTATTGTCATTTCAAAGAATCGGGGACGGAATTTTTGTCCCTGTGCCACAGAAATATAATATGTAAACCCTGCAATTATTAAAATTACTATACCAAGCATCAAGAACAGTGCTGACATATATTTTGTGCTGTCCAAAAGAAGATACGGCAAAATTAAAAGTACAACTGTAATTAAATAGGCAACACCCGTGTATGAACAGGATTTAAGGGCATCATTTCTGCCCTCGCTCCTTGCGGACAAAAACTCACTTGACGCCATAGAAAATGTTGCGGAAATGCCTATAATAAGTCCCGAAAGAGCAATAAGGCGTGTGTTTTGCATTGCAAAAGTAAACCCTGCAAGGGAGCCTGTCAGTTCCACTAACGCGTCGTTCATACCAAGTACCATACTGCCCACATACTGCAGTCGCTCTTCGTCAAGCATATTAAGAAGTGCCTGTTCGTGCTCCTCCTCCTGCTTTCTTATCTGTATGCTTTCTTCTACTTCCTCTGCAATAAGTTCATACTCTTTTTGGGCACCCTCTTCGCCCATTTCCATTAACTTAACTGCAAAAGTAAAGCCAAGTATTTTTGCAATCATTGTGTATTTGAACACTTTCCACTTGTTTGGTTTTAATTCTTTCCCCGTATATTTTTTCCATATTTCGTAATGGGCGTGTTCCTCCTGTGACAGGCGGTGCAAAACTTTTTTGTTTTCTTCACCTTTTGCTGATTTAGACAAATTTTCATAAACCGCACTTTCGGTAATTTCGTTTTGCTGCATCTTTTTTATAATGTCAAGTGCCTTTTTAGAAATTGCTAAAGTCATAAATTCTCGCTCCTTTTTATATTTATATTTTTACAGGGAAGTGCAACTGCAATTCCCACAACCATTAATCCAAACCACACAAGGATTAAATTCCCCCAGCCTATGTCTGACACCGCATTTGCAAAAAGTGTGCTTGATGCGGCTGCTGACATATAGCTTACAAAATCAAGAAAACCTGTTGCTCCCGAAACCATACCCGTATCCCGAAGACTTGGACAATATCTGCTGTAAAGCATCGTTGCGGCACCGTTTGATGACATTATAGCAATTACAATGAATATTATGTTTAAAACAGGTTGTTTTACAAGGTAAACCAACAGGAAAAATACTGATGACGTAGTAAACATAATAAGTATTGTTAAGTCCATATTTCTTTTTAAACGCTCATAAATAAATATTGCAACAAAAGTTGTAAATGATATTATAAAGGTAGTTGTTGTAAAAATAATCGCTGACTTTTCAGTAGAAAAACCAAGGTACTGGGACAAGTATGTGGGAAGCCAGAACACAACAGTTGTTCTTACCACCCCTGTCAGTATGGAAATCAAAGTGAATTTCACAATTTGGTGTTTTAAAAGGATTTTAATGTTTCCTCCCTCTTCTTTTTGAGGTTTGTACTGATTATATTTTACAATTCCTTTTTTCTCAAAGTAAAGGAAAAAGCCAAAGACTATAACTGACATTACCACAAGTGCAACGGTGCTTACTTTAAACACGCTTTGCGACACGAGGGCTGCTGCGGCTATTCCTGCAAAGGGAGAACCTATAAATGATGCAAAGGTGTAACCAAGACTGCATCTTTCATCAGAATCGCATCATTCAGCAAGCTGTTCAGCTGTCCTGTCGGAATACGCATCGATCTGTTTTCTGCAACAACCTTTGTCATAGGTCCGTATATCATTGCTAAAAAGAAGCCGGTTAATCCGTAAATTATTACTGCCATATCAGGATACACAGGCACAAAATTGCAAAACAAAAGATTTGTTATGCCTGACAGAAAAAGACCTGTGCTTATCATATATCTTGCCTTAATCTTGTCTCCGATTGCACCGTTTATAAGTTGTCCTACTGCATAAAAGGCAAAATAAACAAAAGAAATTCTGCCAATATATTCCTCAGTATATCCGCCCTCAATCATCTGGGGTGTAACAGCACTTAATATGTTTCTTGCAAAATAAACTGCAAGATATGCAACAGAACAAAGAGTTCCTATGTAAATTGCATTCATTACTCTTTTGTCTTTGATTATGTTCATTATAATCCCCCATACACTAAAACACTTCCCTAATTTTACCACAAGTTATTGTTTAATGCAACAAAAAACACTTGTAATTGTTTTTTTATTATGTTAAAATAATATTTGTGGATATTTCCAAATCTGATTAACGAGGTGAAAATTTAATGGACGGAGATCCCGGGAGTATTTTATTAAAATTTAATAGTATGCCTTAAGACAGGTTACTTTCTGTGCCTGTTTTTATCGGCATAGAAAGGAGCCTTTTATGATAAAATTTTACAAAACCATTGACGGTAAGGTTACTAAAATCAACGAGCCAATGGACGGTTGCTGGGTTTCTTTAATTAAACCAAACGAACAGGAACTAAAAGAAATAGCAACCCGTTACAAAATTGAACTTGACGATTTGCGTGACGCTACCGACGAAGAAGAACGCTCAAGAATTGAGGTAGAAGAGAATTACACCATGGTTTTGGTGGACGTTCCCGCAGTAGAGGTTAAAAACAAAAAGGAAACTTACGTTACAATTCCTATGAGTATTTTCTTAACCAAAGAGGCGGTAATTACTGTTTGTCTTGAAAACACAAGCGTATTAAAAGGTATTGCCGACCAGAGAACAAGAAACTGTGACACCAGTTGGAAAACAAGATTTCTTCTTCAGATTCTTTACAGAAATGCTTCACTTTATCTGACTTACTTAAGAAACATTAACAAAAAAAGCGAAGCGGTGGAAAGCGAACTTCACAAATCTACAAAAAACAGAGAACTGATTGAACTATTAGAACTTGAAAAAAGTCTTGTTTATTTCACAACTTCTCTTCGTTCAAACGAGGGCGTTTTAGAAAAAATAATGAGAACGGAATCTATTAAAAAGTATCCCGAAGATACTGATTTGTTAGAAGACGTAATTATCGAAAACAAACAGGCGATGGAGATGGCTAACATCTACAGCGGAATTTTAAGCGGTATGATGGACGCTTTTGCCTCTGTTATATCAAACAACTTAAATATTGTTATGAAATTCCTTGCAACTGTTACTATTGTAATGTCAATTCCTACAATGATTTTCAGTGCCTACGGAATGAACGTAAATTTAGCAGGTATGCCTTTTGCAGGAAGCCCCTTGGGCTTTGGCATAGTTATTTTAATGTCCATAATCATTTCCCTTGTTGTGGCAGTAATACTTGCAAAGAAAAATTTATTTTAATAAAAAGCACCTTGGCTAAAAGCCAAGGTGCTTTTCTATTCTTCTAAAACCATCTGTCTTCTTGAATATGCACACATTCTTGAAATCAGTATTACGCCGTCTGCTCTTATAATATTGTTATCAAGTTCAAAACCGTTTTCAGTTCCTATAACTATTCCTGCACAAAACAGTTTCTCAATGTAGTGTGCCATATTGTTCCCCGGTGCAAGGTCTTTTTCATTTATTGCAATAAATTCACTGTCAGGTAAAGTTTTAGCAAAGATATAAAACAGTCTGTCCCTTGTTATTGCCTTATCAAAATCTGCCTTTGCAAAATCGGTTTCATTTATAATACCGTTTTCCACAGCATAGTCATAATACGCATCTGCCCAATGTGTTGCACCATCATAAGGTTTTATTTCTTTTTTAAAGAAATCAGCATTTATACAGGCGGATATTTTTATACCCTCTGCAACTGTCAATGTACCTTGTGGGTTAAACAGATTGTTTCCTATGCCGTTAATAATTCCCTTTCCCGATGCAAACAAAACTTCATCGTAAAAGTGGTCTGCTTCTTTTACATCTGCAAATTCCGTTGCTGATACCGAACTAATCAGCATAACCCCTATTAAAATGCTGACTAAAAATTTTTTCATTTTACTCACCTCTTGAGTTTATTATAGCACAGCCATTGTACCATAAAAAGGACTTTGCAAAAAAAATCTCCACCGAGATTCGGTGGAGATTAATTTATTTATGAAATTTTAATTATTTCATATCTTTGATTGCAGCCTGTGCAGCAGCAAGACGGGCAATCGGAACTCTGAACGGTGAGCATGATACATAGTTTAGACCGATTGAGTGACAGAACTCAACTGATACAGGGTCGCCGCCGTGTTCGCCGCAGATACCGATGTGGAGCTTTGGATTTACTGGCTTACCAAGCTTGATAGCCATATCCATGAGCTTACCAACACCTGTCTGGTCGAGCTTTGCA
>CALDNB010000119.1 GCA_937914775.1 uncultured Clostridia bacterium | reverse complement strand
CGCCAAAGGAACCCGACAGAAGATAGATTGTGCGAACAATCTCATCTACATCTTTAGATTTAATGCAAAGAGGGAAGGCATCTACATCGGCGAATGCTTTAAATAGGGCGCATTTGCCTTCCATAACAGGCATACCGGCTTCGGGGCCAATGTCGCCAAGTCCAAGAATAGCAGTACCATCGGTAATAACTGCAACAAGGTTGCTGCGGCGGGTAAGCTCATAAGACTTGTTAATGTCCTTGTTAATTTCAAGGCAAGGCTCAGCAACACCGGGGGTGTATGCTAAGGACAAATCCTCTCTGGTATTAATGGGAGCACGGGAGATAACCTCTATCTTACCATTCCACTCATAATGCTTCTTAAGAGATTCAGCTCTAATATCCATTACTAGTCCTCCCAGGGGAATTTGTACTGAGTAAGGCCAAGCTCATCACGGATAGCAATGATTTCCTTCTGTACAGATTCGTTAATCGGAACGCCATCTTTACGAGCAAGACGGATTTCGTACTCTTTTTCACCTGCTGTGTATATACGCTCTGCATCAGGTGATTTTCTGGAATTACGTACAGCACGGACAATATCTCCTGCTTTCTTTCTGCAGACATCCTCACCAAGAAAATGGTCTGTATCAATAGCGATAAAGAAGTGTCCGAGACGGTACGGAACTTTATTGCCGTTTTCGTCTTTACCTGTCAATGCCTTACCATAACTTCCGTCCTGAAGAACTGCAGATAAAAGTTCAACAAACATAGCAAAGCCGTAACCTTTATAGCCGCAGCCCTCTTCTCCGGGACCACCAAGAGTGCAAAGTGCAGTTTCTCCCCGTGCCATTGCCTTAAGTGCATCAGCCGAAGTACCCACATATTCCTTGCCTTCAGTAGTTATCAGTGCACCTTTTGGTGCATCTTTGCCGATACGGGCATAGTACTCAAGTTTACCGTTCTGGTATGTAGAACTTGCTGCGTCAAAGTTGAAGTCAAATGCCTCATCGGTGGGAACGCCCAATGTAAGGGGGTTTGTACCAAACATACCCTCAACACCGAAAGTAGGAGCAACTGTAGGACGGGCATTTGTACCTGTAAGACCAATGCAACCGTGTTTTGCTGCCATAGATGTATAGTAACCTGCAATACCGTAGTGGCAGGAGTTACGTACAACAACCATACCCATACCGTATTCTTTTGCTTTATCAATTGCCATTTTCATCGCTTTGTAGCCGATAACCTGACCCATACCGTCGTGACCGTCAACAACTGCAGTTGTAGGTGTCTCTTTAATTATTTCAAAGTTTGTAACGGGGTTTTGAATACCGTCTTTAATTCTGTCAAGATAAACAGGTTTAAAGCGGTTAACACCGTGAGATTCAATACCTCTTTTGTCTGATTCAAGTAAAACATCTGCACAAATCTCCGCATCTTCTCTGGGAATTCCGTAACCCACGAAAGCATCAATTACGAAATCAGTAATGGTTTTCCAGTCAACTATGTTTGTTTTTGCCATTTTTACTACCTCCAAAATTTAAATTTGCATAAAAAAGACGCACCAAAATAAACCTCTTGTGTTTATTCTGATACGTCTCCAAATCTCTGTATCGATATTATTTTATCACAAATCGTTCTTTTTGTCAACCGCATCGGTGTAACAATTTTTCAGTGGACTCCATATTATGTAATGAAACACCAAATCAATAATTTAAATAAGGAGTGCAAACTAATATGTCATTATTTTCAAATTGCGGTTGCGGCGAAGGAAACGATACTATTTTATGGTTCATCATTTTATTCCTTTTAATCTTCTGCGGTAACGGTTTTGGTTGCGGTACATCTAACAACAACTGCGGCTGCAACGAATGTTGCTAACAAAAAGGGGAGTGTTTACACTCCCTTTTTTAAATACTCTTTTAACTTTTTAAATGTTTCTTCGCTTATAACATGTTCTATTCTGCAGGCATCTTTTGTAGCAGTATCCTCACTTACGCCTATATTAGTCAGAAAATTAATAAGCACCAGATGACGGTTGTAAGTATCTTTAGCAATTTTTTCTCCCTGGTTTGTAAGGGTTATATACCCCTCTTCATCAACCTTAATATACCCGTTTTCCCGAAATTGTTTCATAGCCACGCTTACACTGGGTTTTGAAAAACCAAGTTCGTTTGCAATATCTATGGCACGTACTTTACCCTTACTCTCTGTAAGCACCAATATTGTTTCAAGATAATTCTCAGCGGATTCCTGAATTTTCATATTACTCACCTCTGCTTTTAAATGACTTGTTCTTTTTAATTCCAAAAGATACCGTAATTACAGATATTAAAATCAAAACTATCCATAAAACTGCAAGAGTTTTCCAACTGTAAAGTTCTACAATTCTTGGCATAATGTAAGCGGCCAGCATAAAACTTAACGCACTAGCAGAATTAAGCACCCCTGCTGCAGTACCGCTTTTATTATATCTGGAAAATAACATAGTATAACAATTTCGCATAACAGCGACGACTGCTTCCAGTGCGGCAATAACGCACAACGCACCAATCAGAACATAAATGGGTAACTCTCCCACAAACACGCACACCGCAAAAAATGGTATCATACTTAAAAGTAAAACAAAAAGAGACTTGAGTTCATTTTTAACTTTATAAATAATGCCGCCTGCAATCAATGTTCCCACAAAACCCGCCACAATAAGAACGGTAGTAAGCACATTACCCAACGAGGGCGAAACTCCCTGATAATTTTCCACAAACATTACTGAAGCAAGAGTTGACCTGCTTTGTGATACCAAGGTAGAAAAAACCGTACTTATTAACAGGAAAAAAAATCCTGACATTGCAAAAAC
>CALDNB010000118.1 GCA_937914775.1 uncultured Clostridia bacterium | reverse complement strand
CTGTCGGTGGTCTCACCGGCTTCATTAAGAATGGTGCCCTCCAGAACAGACAGCATATATTTTGCAACTTCCTCCGACTTAAGCATTTCACCGTGACGCACATTAAATATCGCCACGTTGTTGCCCTGTGTCCGTGAAACTTTGCCCATCATTGTAGATGACTGTTTCGTTACTGTACTGTCACCGTCGTTGTCAAACAAAATGTCAGTAATTTTGCCGTCTTCATATAATAATTGGGACGCGGTCAGCATACCGCCGCCCATAATATAATACACGTTGTCCATTTGTGACATAACAGGTACGCCGTCTCTGTATAAAAACTCCTGGTCAGAAACCCAGTTTTTAGTGTAATCTTTTCCGTAAACTTCTTTTAAGTAATTATCGGTAGGCATAAGTTGGCTTATGACATTTCCGTCAATAAAGCCCATTTCATTTGCCATCTGTGCGTAAACAGTACCCTCAAAAGGTACGCCGATACAGATTGTTTTTTCAACCTTTGAAGTTCCGTAAGCGTTAAGATAACTTGCAGCAACAAGTCCACCGTAACTGTGGCAGATAAGTATTACTTTCTGTTGTGTCTTTAAAAACTCATTTAACAAAACTGCACCGCTTTGTGCATTCTTTGTAAAATCGTAAGAGAAAAAATATACTTTTCTTTTCGGGTACGTGTCGCATATTATACTTGCAAGGGCTTTGTACTTGTTCCCTGCACCGTATTCTGCGGCTTTTTGTAAATTTATCGGCTCTTTAACAAACAGTTTTTTAGCCTCTATTTTTGAAAACTCATTTATGTCTCCGTTTTCACCGAAAACTCTGTCATCAAAATCACTGTCCAGATATAACTTGCTTCCCATAAATCCGGGCACAATAACAATGGGCGTTTCCTCCTCTGCAAAAGCAGTAATGTTAAGACACCCTAAAAGCAATATTAAAGACAGAAATATTGAAACAACCTTTTTCATACTACCACTCCTACATACAGTTTGACATAAATTTATAAAAAAGTCAATATATAAAAAAGATGTAAAATAGGGGATGGAAAAAAAGATGCAGAATGAACAAACTGAGCCAAATCAAGACATTTGTCTTGATTTGGGGCACCCGAAGGTGTACAAAGGTACATCGAGTGGCGAGGTTTGTTTATAGCAAAAAAGGCAACAAATAAAAGAAAAAGGTCTATGGAAAGACCTTTTTCAACATATACAATAACAAATTATAAAGTTATTACCGTTATCTTACAGGGGTTATTTTTATCCCTGCCTTTTTGCGGTCTGGGCTTTTTTTACGCCCCTTACTATTCAAGTATATAAACCCTTGCAGTTCTTCTGCCAAAATTCATACATTCCTGTCTTGTATTAAAGAACAGGTCAATTCTGTTACCCTTAATTGCACCGCCGGTATCTCCTGCTACTGCATTACCGTAAACCCAGGAGCCGTCAACTGCCTCAATGTACAGTTTAGTGCCAAGAGGAATTACGTTTCTGTCAACTGCAATAACTCCGTATCCTGCTTTCATACCTGAAGCAGTAATACCGTAACCTCTGTCACCGGGATTTTTACCGCAACTCTCATAACTTAAATCATAAGCAGTTGCCACACAGTCAATATAAGTTTTGTATCTGAATTCACCGCCTGAACGTGAAACCACTGAGCCTCCCTTGTGATATGCAAGTGAGCCCTGGGCAGTTCTTACGCCGTATTCAACTACTTCATTGACTGCTTCTCTTACGACAGTACGTTCCACAAGTTCACGTGCAACCTCTTTGCCGTTTTCATAATAAACCTTGTAACGGTCATTTGTAAGACCATTTTTACCTTCCTGCTTAACAGCAGTTGTTCCTGCAGGAATTGCAGATGTTGCTTTTTTCTCTGTTGCAAAAGCAACTTCTGTTTCAACGGACACGATTTCTTCTTCAAGGTATGCTATTTCAATAACCATACCTTCATATACTTCATCGTCCATTTCGTGATTTAATACCGTGCCTTTTTTTGTGTCCCCGGCAAACTGTGCAAATACTTCTCCAACAGTTTTCTTACCGGTTAGTTTTTCAAAGGAATTAATGCCATCTACAAGCGTGATTTTTTTGGCACGGGAGATAGTGATTACATCGCCGTCAACTAAAAGTTCATCCTGTGACGGTGAAACCTCGTCTCCTTCGTTCAGGCAAATTCCCTGCTGTTCCAAAACGTCGGCCGCGTTGTTAAGATAAGTCTTAATTATTCTTTTACTTCCAAGACTGTCAACGATGCTAACCTGTTTTGACATTGCGTAAACTACCCCTGACACAAACTGTGCCATAACAACCATTACAACAACCAACGTTATTGCAATACGCCATTTGGAGTATTTGTTTACGACTTTGTCTATCAGTCGCATTTTAACCTCCAATTATTCGAAGCACAACCAAAACCTCTGATTAATGCCCCTTTTTTCATATTGCATTATACTCTATTCTGACAGAAAATAGAATACTTTTTATGCAACATTTGCTCGACTAATTACCACAAAATCCGTCAAAATAAGGCATTCCGACGCAAGGTGATAATTGTCGATTGGGATTATAGCACATAATTTTCGTTTTGTCAAGTTTTATTTTTTTATTTAAACAAATTTATGAGATTATATATAACAGGGGCGTAAATAATTGCAGGTAAAAAGTCTGCAACTTTTATCTTGGTAATGCCCATTAAATTAGTACCTATCATAATAATCAAAATTGAGCCCACACAAGTCATTTCATTAATTGCGCCTGTGCTCATAAAAGGAGCAATAAGTCCTGCCAGAAGAACAAGTCCTCCCTGTATAACAAATACAGATACTGATGACAAAAGCACACCAAAGCCAAGACTTGACGCCAACATAACAGAAGACACCAAATCAAGTGTTGCTTTTGTTATAAGTATTGAATTATCCCCTGTAAGACCTGCCTGAATTGAGCCTGTAACCGTCATTGAACCTACACAAAACAACAGCGTGGCATTTACAAGACCTTCAGCAAGAGAAACGCCCTGCCCGTCTTTTTTGAATTTGGTTTCTATGTTTTTACCAAGGTTATTTATTGCACCGTCAATATTTAAAAGTGTTCCTGATATTACGCCCAGCACAACCGAAGCAATAACAACAAGAGCATTTTCGCCGCAAAGACTTCCCGATATGCCGATATACAGAGTACAGGCACCCAATCCAGTTATTGCTGCCGTGCTTAATTTTTGAGAAATACCTTTTTTAAGCAGCAGACCGATACACGAGCCTATAATTACTGTTATAACATTTACAATAACACCAAACATTTCCTGTACCTCTTCTAAAGAACGTCAGCCAAATCGTAGATTAAGCGTTCCGTCTTTTCCCAGCCAAGACATGGGTCTGTAATAGATTTTCCGTAAATACCCTCTTCTTGTTTTTGTGCTCCGTCTTCAATATAACTTTCTATCATCAATCCCTTTACAATCTTTTTAACATCGTCGGAATGACGGCAACTGTGAAGCACTTCTTTTGCAATTCTCGGTTGCTCCATCCATTGTTTGCCAGAGTTTGCGTGGTTGGTATCCACAATAACAGCAGGGTTTGCAAGACCTGATTTTTCATATATTTCCGCAAGATGGATAAGGTCTTCGTAATGATAGTTTGGCATCGACTGACCGTGTTTGTTTACATATCCTCTTAAAATAGCATGTGCCAGAGGATTTCCGTGACTTTCTACTTCCCATCCTCTGTAAATAAATGTATGAGAATGCTGGGCAGCGGTAATAGAATTCATCATAACGGAAATATCGCCTGCAGTAGGATTTTTCATACCTACGGGGATATCAAGACCGCTGGCAGTAAGACGATGCTTTTGATTTTCAACAGACCTTGCACCAATTGCCACATAAGACAATATATCGGAAAGGTATCTGTAATTTTCAGGATAAAGCATCTCGTCTGCACAGGTAAAACCTGTTTCCTTAATTGCTCTTATGTGCAGATTTCTTATTGCAACAACACCCTTTAGCATATCGGACTCCTTGTTGGGGTCGGGCTGGTGTAACATTCCTTTGTAACCATCACCTGTCGTACGTGGTTTGTTTGTGTAAATTCTTGGTATTATAAGAATTTTATCGGCTACTTTCTCCTGCACTTCTCTTAAACGTGAAATGTAGTCAATTACGCTGTCATCTTTATCAGCAGAACAAGGTCCTATAACAAGAATAAGTCTTTGGTCTTTACCCTCAAAAACCGCTTTAATTTCTTCATCTCGTTTTGTTTTGATTTTTTCAATTTCAGGTGTTACGGGATACTGCGCCTTTATATCCATAGGTATAGGTAATTTACGTTTGAAATCCATATTCATTTTAATTTCCTCCAATATAATTATTTTTTATCAAACAATGCTCTTCGTCTGGTCGAGTGCCGCATCATTTCTCTCATTCCGTCAATATCATCAGTTTCAAGCATAGTTTTCAGTTCGTTAAATTTGTCCATAAATTTATTCATCTGGTCTAAAAGCACATCTTTGTTTGAAACAAAAAGTTCACTCCACATAAGGTCGTTTATACGTGCAATTCTGGTTAAGTCCCTAAAGGAGTCCCCTGTAAATTTTTCCATATTTTCGCTGTCGTTACAAGTCATAAGTGTAATTGCAATACAATGTGTAAGTTGTGATAAAAAACCTATCATTTCATCGTGTTGCTCGGGAGAAAGGGCGGTGACATTTGCAAAGCCTAAAAGTCTCCCCAGTTCCATACAGGTTGAAATTGCATCATCTGTATTTTTATCAGTCGGAGTAACAATGTAATTTGCATCTGCAAACATTTTTTCCGTACTGTTTTCCACTCCCGAAACTTCACGCCCTGCCATAGGGTGGGCAGCAATAAATTCCACATCGGGGCGAAGCATATCCTGAATTTTATAAACAATGCTTCGTTTTACACCGGTTACGTCTGTTATTAATGCTCCGCTTTTAAGAAGGCTTTGGTATTTTTCAATCCATTCCACAAACACGTGGGGGTAAAGAGCAAATATTACAAGGTCTGCCTCTCCTATTATTTTTTTGTCAATATCAGTTGCACCCCTGTCAATAATACCCTCTTTTAAAGCATAGTCTATTGAACTTTGCTCCTTTGTAATGGCGCTTATGTTAAAACCGTATCGTTTGAGTCCTCTGGCATAACTGCCTCCCAAAAGACCAAGCCCTACTATTAATATTTTCTTACTGACATCTACTATCATTTTCCCACCTCTTTAAATTTCGCAATGAGGAGCAAAAGTACCTGCGATTTTAAGTTTGTCGCAAACACCCTTTAATTCATTCATCATTTTCTCTCCTGTTTCGGTGTCTGTTGTTCCGTCAATTTCTATATAAAAATAATACTGCCAGGAATGTTTTTTAAGCGGTCTGCTTCTTAAAGCAGTCATATTGTATCCGTACTTTCCTATTATACTTATGGCATTCGCCAGAGACCCCGCTTCGTTTTTAACCGTAAACATCAAAACGGAATTTGTAAGAGCAGGTGAATTTGCTCTTGCTTTTGAAAGCACCGCAAAACGGGTTGTGTTTTCTCCGCTTTTGTTAATGTTTGCTTCTAAAACTTTAAGTCCGTAAATCTGCGCCGTTTCGTAACTTGCTATTGCACCAAGAGTCACGTCATTCTTTTGTGCAACCACCTGCGCCGCATAAGCCGTGTTAGTAGCCTCCTCTGTTTCGTAACCTTTAAGTTTAATGTAATCGTGGCATTGGCTTAACGCCTGAGAATGACTTGTTACCTTTTTTATATCCTCTACTGTAGCATCGGGAACGCCAAGCAAATTCTGGTGTATCTCAAGTTCGTAAATTCCGTTTATGTAAAGACCGCCTGAAAAAATCAGGTCAATAGTCTGTCCGACTTCACCTGCATA
>CALDNB010000117.1 GCA_937914775.1 uncultured Clostridia bacterium | reverse complement strand
ACTGTAACGGTATCAGTAATTTCTGAGCCGGGAATAATGTATGTTCCGTCAACGTTTTGTACGTTCTGACTTTCACCGCTGCCAATCTTATAAGTAATGCTCTGGATTTCAAGGCCGTTTGAATCAATTGTAAATTCAATATTTGTATCAAACTCTGCCTTGTTCTCGTTGTCAAGTCCTGTTACATTTACAGTTACTGATTCGTGTTTAGCAAATATCACATCATATTTGCCTTTTTCAAATTTAGGTGTCAGGAACAGATTGCTTGTAATAACATCATCTAAGTCAACAGTTACGTCTTCAACATTAACCCAGCCTGTAAATACATATCCTGCTTCAGGAGTTACTTCGGGTATGTCTTCCGAAGATATATTCGTTTCTGCGTCAACCTTAACTTCTGTTACCTCTTCGCCAACTGTGAATGTAACTGTGTACTGCTGTACAGCAACTGCAGTATATACTGTGTCCGCTGTAAATGTTTTTTGTAAAATCGCTGCAGAAGTAACGCCCGTTCCTTCATCATCTGTCCATAACGGCTCTTCTGCTGTGTCTTTTGCCAGTCTGTAACCCGCTTGTGCCGCAGGTGTCGGGATTACAAAATCAGGTTCAATCTCATCATTTTTCAATGAATCAAGACTTGCATATAACCCGTTTGTTCCCGCATAAGCAACTACAGTAGTCATTGTTGTACCGGTACCTGCCTTAAATGTTACTGTGTAGCACTGGTATAACTCTATAGTTACTGTAACATTACCGGTAACAGCCGAACCGGGGATTAGATATGTTCCTGACTGGTCAGGATGTATTACCTCAGGAATCTGACTTCCGTTGATTGTGTAAACAACTGTATCTACTACATAACCCTCGTCAGGTATTACGTTAAATGTAATATCGTCACCGTGAACGGCATTGCCGTTTGTAAGACCGTTTACTGACGGAATCTGACCATGTTCAAAATCTGTAATTGTGAAACTGAATACACTTTGTACATATTGTGCAACAAGTGTCATATGTTCAGTTACATCGTAAGTATTAAGACCTTCAACAGTAATTTCGTCTCCGGTTTCACTTACTTTCCAACCTACAAATGCATAGCCTGAAACAGGTTCGGGTGTGGGTAATCCCAATGTACCAAGCATTGTGCCGTAGTCAACTTCAAATTCTGTTTGTTGTTCAGGATCAGTAAATGTACCGTAGTCACCTGCACTGATTGTTACTGTTAATTTCTTTTCTGCTGTAGCAGTATAAGTTACAGATTCTGTGTAAGTTTGCTGCGTAATTTGTAACCCTGTAAATGAGTTTTCTCCGCTCTTCCAATATGCTTCCGGCAATAACCAGCCGTTGGCAGTATCTGCTGTAGCATCAGGAATTGTAAACTCTGTTTCATAATCAGTATTGGTATAAAGTACTGACTCTCCGTATTTAACATACGCAGTTGTCGCACCCTGTGACAACGTTACACCGTTGCCCGCTGCAAATGTTACTTTAATGCTGTAAACATTAAATGTGTCAGGTGTTGTTGTAGGCGCCTTGTTGCCGTCATAACCTGACGGTGTCATTTCTGCATCTGTAAGTGCGATTGTCTGTTCGCCTGTTGCATCCAGTACTGTAAATGTTGCTGTTGCAACTTTTGTTCCCTCAGGAGCAATTGCAATGTCGTCACCCATAGACTCAAATGCAACCATACCGTTTTCTGCATTATAATCAATTTGTCCTAAAGTTGATGTTACATTTGTTAACTGTAAAGCGGCATTGTCGTAATCAAGTGTAAATCCGTATGAACTGAATGATTCAGTACCTGTTGCGATAATGTCTGCAGTTACTGTTTCACCTGCATTGTAAATAGTCATTAATTGGGAAGGGAAGAGGAAACTTCACGGTTGTAATCAAATTCGCCTATCTGTAACTCCTTAGTTGTAAATGTAATTGTGTCTCCCGAAGTTAACGGTAAGCCGTTAACCGCTGTAACAGTCTTAGGAATTGTTAATTCGTATTCTGTTAAACTGTGTAAACCTGAATACCTAACTGTAGCAGTCTTTTCGCCATTCATAACAACCTGAACATTAACAGGTTCATCATCTTCTGTTCTTACCAGTGTGATGCCGCCGATTGAAGCAGGATCTATGGCTCTGTCAAATACAACATCAATTTCGCCTGATGCGTCAACATCTACTGCACCGCTTGTTAATTCGTCTTCGCCAATTAACGCTCTTAAGAACGATGGAAGTTTGTCTGCTGTGTAGTGTGTGTATAAGAAGTTATCGTATTTAGCAGTTGAGTAACCCTCTGCATCTGCATACACGTCATTCTGAATAAGTTTGATGCGGTTGAAGTAGTACTGACCACCTGTTGTAATGTTTGTACTTGTACCTGATGCTGCATTTGAAGCATCCAGCCAATCTGTACCGTTAAATGATTTTTCGCCGTCAACAGTTGCAGATACCATGTATTTTCTGTTTGCAATATCAAATACATACTGAATCTTTACTACTTTGCCTTCGATGTCATCTGCTGTTCTTATGTTATTGGCTCTGTTTTCCAAAGTTGAGCCTGATGTCATCATATCCTCAATACCATAAGTCTCAGTAATACTTAATTTACCGTATTTTCTGCCTGAGTTCTGGTAATCGTCCATATAAAGAGTACCGTCATTAAGTATCGGAGCAACAGGTGTGTTTTCCGCTTCGTATTCAAATTCGAATACTGCATAACCTGTTGAAGGAATTGTAGGTACATTGCCTTCTGCATCTCTGAACGGAATTGTAACAGCGGCAATAAGTGAATTGTGTGTTGCACGTAATTTATCCTGAAGAACAAGTTTTCCATCTTCAAATACTACTCTTTGTGAAATGCCTTCTGTTGAAGTCTTTGTCCAGTCTCCACCTGCTGAAGCACTGTAATCCGTCTGAGCAGAGCCATCCCAATCTTTAGCTGTAGCACTCCAGTATGGTCTTAATGTACCGGCATTTTCGTTTGTTATGCCTGTAAAGTCTTCTGACCATAATACTGTACCTTCTGCAG
>CALDNB010000116.1 GCA_937914775.1 uncultured Clostridia bacterium | reverse complement strand
TTACCGTATGTTACAAACAAGAAACTTGATTTCTAGTCTGTATAATGGGTCATTTAAAGATTTTGCCGTTTCTCTATTTGAGGAACAGTCCATTACAGAAGAAGAACTAAGAGAATTAAAAGCAATATTTGTTGACAAGGAGGTTTAAAATGCTCGAATATATATTTAAGGCATTTCTAGTAACCTCTTTAGCGGGTGCTGTTGTAACACTGTTTTTGGGTATAATAAAGCCGCTTACAAGAAAATTTCTTCCAAGCAGTTGGCACTATTATATGTGGCTTTTGGTTTTAGTTACAATGATTATGCCAGTAAAAATAACAGTACCTATTGATACAGACTCTACTACTCAAACTAATACAGAATATGCATTAAACGAGCAAATATTTAAATTTGATACAATTAAACCTGTTGATGAAGTTATTATTGATGCCGAAAATGAAATTAGACTTGATAATAGTAATGAAAACCTGAGGTATTTCAATCAGGAAATTTTACATTTATCATCTATGGTTTGGTTTTTAGTAGTAATTGTGTTATTAGTTGTTAAACTTGTTGGATATGCTATGTTTTTATCAAAATTAAGAAAGTATTCAACAGTTATTTCTTTTCCTGAAATAATAAAATACACTGACAGAAAAATCATAACCAGAACAAGCGATATAATTTCTTCACCGATGATGGTCGGCTTGTTTAAACCAACATTAGTGCTGCCAAAAACTGCGATGACGGAAGAGCAACTTGATAATATTCTAATGCATGAGTTTACTCACTACAAAAGAAAAGACATTTGGTATAAATGGTTTATGACCATTGTGAAAAGCATTCATTGGTTTAATCCTGCTGTTTACTATATTTCTAAACAAGCGGAGATTGAATGTGAAACATCTTGTGATTTAGCCGTTGTAAAGGAAATGTCTGAAGAACAGGAAATAAATTATATCAACACAATTCTCACGTTGCTTGTCTCGGGAAACAGAAGAAAAACTGCTTTAACAACAGGGATGACGAGTGATATGAAGACTTTAAAAAGGAGGTTTACTATGATAAAGAATAAAGTTAAATTTAATAAAAAGACATTTGTTATTTCTATTTTCCTTGCTATTGTTATTATAATTGTAACTATAATTGCAAGTGGTTTTATTAATGGCAAATTTCTAAATAATTATGAAAATGAGTTGTTGATACTTAACACCGATGAGAGAAGTAATGACAATTTTAATGTGCTTGTTTTGGGTGTTGATGAAACAAATAGAGCAGATACAATTATGTATTTGTCTTTTGAAGACGGAAGTGTAAAAGTAACATCAATCCCAAGAGACGCGGCATTTATATCAGAATATTATGATAGGCAAGTAAAATTGAGCGAATTACTGAATAGCGACAACGGAAATCAAAAAGTTATAGACGCAGTAAGGGACACTCTTGGTATTCCTATTACTTATTATGTAAAATCAAATTTATCTGCAGTAAGGGAAATAGTAGATGTTGTTGGTGGAATTGAGTTTGATGTGCCTGTAGATATGCAATATGATGACCCTTACAAAGATTTACACATTAATCTTAAAAAAGGAAGACAAACATTAAACGGTGATGAAGTTTGCGGTTTGCTTCAATACAGACGTTCTAACAACGGAGAAGGTTACTCGCAAGGTGATTTAACGAGAATAGAGGTAGGACAACAATTCGTTTCTGAATTTATTAAACAGAAACTAAATAAAGAATTTATTAATAAATTATCTGGTGTTATAAAAATTATCAGTGAAAATATTGAAACAAATTATCCTGTCTCAATCTTGATAGATGATATTGATAAGTTTGAGAAAATTAAATCGAGCATTGAATTCAGCACAATTGATGGAGGTTTCATACAAGATGACACGGGAGTTTTGTTCTATGACACAGAAAACGGCGAAATAGTATCCACCGTAAGTGAACCTGTTTACAGTCCAAATACACATCAAAATAGTGTAAATGTTGTTGAAGAAAATAATATCGAAAGTGATTTTGAAAATCCGGTTGTGGGTGAAATTTCTAGGACTTTTGGTAAAAGGGAACACCCTATTACCAAAGAAGTTCACGAACACAATGGCATAGATATTAAAGCGGAGGAAGGAACTGATGTTGTGTCATCCATTTCAGGTGTTGTTACTGAAGTTGGTTTTGATGCTGAAAAAGGAAATTATGTTGTAGTTGAAAATGGTAATGTTAAAACATCGTATTCGCAACTTGAAACTGTAAAAGTAAGTAATGGTGACAATATAACACAAAAACAGTTAATAGGTACAGTTGGAAAAACAGGAAACGCAACAGGAGCACATCTTCATTTTGAAGTAATGATTAATGGAGAATATTATGATCCTGAATCATTAATCAATCATTAAATAGAAAAAATCCGTACACTTTGTGTACGGATTTTTTCTATTTGTTAAGTTTTTTATAATCTATTGGTGACATTCCCATAATTTTATTAAAATTTCTGTTAAAGGTTGAAAAATCATTGTAACCGCAAAGACCGTAAATTGCAGTGATTTTATAACCTTTTTTTATATATTTAAGTGACGCTTTAATTCTGCGCATATTCAAGTATTTATTAAAAGTTTTTCCTGTTAATTTATAAAACAGCGAACAGAAATTACTTTTGGACATTGTTGATTTTTTTGCCATTTCATCTAATGTAATTGCATCTGCAAAGTTATTGTCAATATATTCAATACAGTGAAGTACGTACTGTTTGTTGTCTTCAAAATGTTCTTTAATATGAACGTTTTTTGAATAGTATTCTCTCGCAAGTATTGTTACTAGTAGTTGGGCGTAAGTAACTATTGTATCATAGTATGCCACTGGCTTTTCATTAAACTCTTTCAAAATATGGGCCATTATGTTTTCAAGATAAATTATTTCTTCCGAATTAACTGTAATTCTTGGTTTTAAGTTTATGTAATCAATTGTCCTTAAAGAGCGTAAAAAGTTTCTTGCAAGTTTATTGCCTGAATTTATTTCTGTAAAAAGTTCCTCCATAAAAGAAAATACGTAAAAGACAGTGTTTGGCTTTGGAGTAATATAATGCACAGCACCGGGCGGAATAATAAACATATCACCCTGATTTAATTGTGCAGACGACTCCTTAATATGATGCTCAAGTGTTCCTTTGGAAATAAAATATATTTGGAAGTAGTCGTGTGTGTGGGGTTTTTGTGCTTCTGTTACTTTACTTAATTTTTGTATGTGAAAATTTTCTGTTGAATTATCATAATAAGAGAGAACAAAATTTTTAATATCCATAAAATTCACCTCTTATTTATTTTAACATCAATATTGAATTATTGCAATAAAATTAATCATATTTGCAATATAACAAGATTTTATTATGTTATGATTAAAGTATAAGGAGATGAAAAAAATGTCCAAAAAAACATATTTTTATATTGATGATGTAGTTTGGTTATTCAGAGACCTTACAAGACAAAAACCAAAGTCTGTTTTTGACAACCCATTTATGAATGTATTAAAAGAAATGCATGATAAGTATGGTTTAAAAGTTCAGCTCAATATATTTTTTAGGACAGATAATTTTTATGGAAATGATGAATTTTCACTCGCTGAAATGACGGATATTTATAAAAAAGAATGGGAAGATGCTTCAGATTGGCTTATACTAGGTTTTCATTCCAAGCAGGAATTCCCTGATTATCCATACATTAATGCATCCTATGACGATGTAAAATCAAACTATCTTGATATAAGAAACGAAGTGTATCGCTTTGCTTCAGAAAAAAACTGGGGCGTTGCGGTAAATCCTCACTGGAGACCAATAAGTAAAGATGGTTGCCGAGCGCTTGTTGATTTGGGAGTTAAAGTTACCTGTGCAACTACTGGTACCAAAACTGAGTACAATGGAGATCCGTCATCACTGCCTTATGGTCATGCACAGAGGCTTCTTAATAATAGAAAACCTGAGACTGCTACGTTTATCAGAAAAACTAAAAACCTTGCAATTTTAAGTTCTCTTTGTGGATATAATCACTTAAAAGAAGAACAATTAGAAGGTACTTTGCATAATTTTGGATATTATACTGACAACGAAATAGGTATAAATATAAAGACTTTTCTTGATGGTCCCCTTATTGACCAAAGCAAACTTGAGGACATGGAAGATGAGATGAAGTCCTATACAGATTTTTCTTTTGTTGGTTGGGCAACGCACGAACAATATTTCCATAAGGATTATTTTAACTATCAGTCAGATATTGCTGAAAAACTTGAAATTTGTTGCAAAGTATTACAAAGCCACGGATTTGAATTTATTTTTATTGAAGATTTGTTGAAATAAGGAGAAAATATTATGAAAATCGTTGCATTAAACGGACTTTTGGGATATGGATACAGTGAAGAAGCACTAAATATTGCTTTTTCAGAAAAAGTTGATTATTTGGGAGTTGATGCAGGTTCTACGGACCCAGGTCCCTATTATCTTGGAAGCGGCAAATCTTTCACAGACAGAAATGCCGTTAAAAGAGATATTTCATTGGCGTTACCTAAAGCGCTGGAGCGCAAAGCGCCGTTTATTATCGGTACTGCAGGTGGCGCAGGAAGCAAAGAACACGTATTGTGGCTTAAAGAAATTATTTTCGAAGTTGCAAAAGAGCAGGGGTTAAGTTTTAAACTGGGTACAGTATTTAGCGATGTAACAACTGAATATGTTCTTGAAAAATATGATGAAAACAAGTTAATTGATATGAGCAGTGATTTTTCTGTCGAAAGAACTGCCATTGAAGAAAGTGAACGAATAGTGAGCCAGATTGGTATTGCGCCTATTATTGAATTGCTTAAAATTGGCGTAGATGTAATTGTCTGCGGACGTGCCTGTGATACTGCAATTTATGCAGCACCTTGTGTTTATGAGGGCTACAACCCCGGTCTTGCTTTCCACATGGCAAAAATAATGGAATGCGGGGCAATGTGTTCCGAACCTGTTGCCGCGGCAGACGTTATGCAAGGGTATATGTATGATGATTATTTTGAACTTCGTCCTGCAAATCCTATCCGCAGATGTACCGTTGACAGAGTTGCCGCCCACACGTTATACGAACAGTCTAATCCTTATCTTATTTATGAGCCGGACGGTGTTTGTGACCTGACTAATTCTGTGTTTACACAGGTTGATGACAGAACTGTACGTGTTTCAGGCTCGGTGTTTATTGATGCGGAGGAAAAAACACTAAAACTTGAGGGTGTAAAATGTGCAGGGTACAGAACAATTTGTCCTGCTACCGTATATGACCCAAATACTATTGAAAACATTGATTTGATTTTTAATACGGTTACAGAATTCGTTAAGGAAAATACAAAAAATACCATGCCAGAAAACAGTTATAAAATCTACTTTAAAACAAATGGCGGAAAAGAAAGTTCACTTGGCATTATTATAGACATTATTGGTAATACACAGGAGATTGCCGATACAGTCTGTGCTCTTGCGAGAAGCAGAATGCTCCACTGCGATTACAACGGCAGAAAGTCAACTGCAGGAAATCTTGCATTCCCATTCTCGCCTTCTGATATACACGTTGGACCTGTATATGAATTTTCTGTTTTTCATCTTGCAAAAGTTGATTCACTACTGGAAACTGCAACAATTACAACAGAGGAGATAGGAAAATGAAAAAACTGATTGATTATACAAAGATTTTAAGAAGTAAAAATGCCGGTCCTTTATTTATTACTTTTGACTTGATTTTTAATTGCAAAGAAGATATGGAATACGTTGAGCAAAGGCTTAAAAAAACTGATGTTGCTAAAGCGTACAATGTTGATGAAGAAAAAATTGACATTATATCTTACGGTGTAGTAAATTCCATTAAAATTACTTTCCCCCGTAAAAACATTAGTGGATGCCTTGCCGACAACGATATTTACGGTTGTCAGCAACATATGAAGTTGGCAAATATTGAATTATAAAGGAGAGTCTGTTATGTACGCAGATAAAGAATATATAATTTCCTTAAGACGTGAAATACACCAGTACCCCGAAGTTGGTTTTGATTTGCCAAAAACTATAGCAGTAGTTAAAAGGGAACTTGAAAGTTTAGGTATTGAATATACAGAAGAATTTGGAGAATCAAGTGTAGTTGGCATCATAAACCCTGATAAGAGACATTTTACAATTGGTATCCGTGCAGATATGGATGCTCTTCAGGTTCAGGAGATGAACGAAGTAGAGTACAAGTCCAGAAACGAAGGCTGCATGCATGCCTGCGGTCATGATGCACACACAGCAGGTCTGATCGGTGCAGGTAAGATCCTTTGCCAGAACCGTGATATGATCAATGGTACAGTTAAATTAATTTTCCAGCCGGCAGAAGAGTTATCTCCGTATGGCGGTTCCAAGGGTATGTTAGAGTCCGGACATCTCGATGATGTGAAGGCTGTATACGGTCTCCATGTATGGCCGGATCTCCCGCATGGTAAAGTTGGTATTAAAGCAGGCCCGTTAATGGCTGCTACAGACCATTTCACAATCAAGATCCATGGCAAATCTGCACACGGTGCGAAACCTCACATGGGCAATGACGCAGTTGTTCTCGGCGCACAGTTCGTTATGAATGCTCAGACATTTGTAAGCCGCAGAGTGGATCCGCTTGACAACGCAGTTGTTACATTCGGTATCTTCAACGCAGGTACAAGATACAACGTAATCGCTGGTGAGTGTCTCCTCGATGGTACAGTACGTACATTAAA
>CALDNB010000115.1 GCA_937914775.1 uncultured Clostridia bacterium | reverse complement strand
CTGTTGCATATTCGAAAGACATAAAACTGCATTGTCAACTATTTCTGTATAACTGTCGTAATAAGGTGCAATAGCCCATATAACCATAGATGTTACATCGGGGTCGGAGAACTCATCCTCTTCCATTAATGCCCAACCGCCGTCAGCATTAACCTGACCCAAAATATATTCTATAATAGTTTCCCGTGTAAGCCCTGAATCTACAGTATAATTACCGCAATCATAGGCAATCAAAGAAAATATCGCCTCATTAATACCTTCAAAACCGTCATAACCTGCGATTTTATCAATAATACTAACAAGTTCACCATTTTCCCCTGTGATTTTTGTAGCATCAAAACCAAGAGATGTAAGAATAATTGCTGCCTTTGCAAGATTAGTTATTCTGTCCTCGTCAAGAACTGATACGGACGTGTTTTTAACGTAATTTACAACATCATCTGAATCAAGATTTTCTGACATACCGTTTACCGCCATATCAAATAGTTGCCACTCTGTTGCCTGTTCACTGTAATCCTCGGAAATTGCGGTTACAATTTCACTGATTACATCTGTTGTTTCTTCTGCCCAAACCGTTATGCCGCTTAATGTGCCCGTTAATAAGCATAACATAAGTAAAACTGCAAAAAATTTTTTCATTTTTATCCTCTCCTTTTTTCGCAGTTTTACATAAAAAAACTGCGACAATTATAAATTGACGCAGCTGTATTCTCTGTGTCAGTCCACTTTATTTACCGGCACAGTAAATAAACATTGCAAAAAAAGCAACGAAAATGCAGGTCTTCTGACTCACACCTTATAAAAGCGGTTTTATACTTTGCCTTCCCAGTTTCCCAGTGACCGACTTTCGTCGCCAAGTATAAAATCTTCGGTGCATACAGCGGCAGGTCCGTTCAGGATTCACACCTGATTCTCTTTTCATCTAATATGGCTATACGCCATAAAAGACACATTTTGTGAATATAAAAAGTGTATCATATCAAAGTAGTAAAGTCAATAAATAATAATTTAAAAATTTTTCAAAAAACTATTGCATTTATTGATTTTTTGTGGTAGAATATTATTCGCTGATTAGATTAGTTAATAATTTTTTACTTAATATATGAGGAGGTGCCGAAAATGGCAAAATGCGAAATTTGTAATAAAAGTGTTTCTTTCGGTATTAAAGTGAGTCACTCACACAGAAGAAGCAACAAAATGTGGAAACCAAACATCAGAAGAGTAAGAGCAATTGTAAACGGTGAACATAAGAGAGTTTATGTTTGCACACGTTGCTTACGTTCAGGCAAAGTTGAACGTGGTTACGGCAATACATTTGTTGAACAGGCTGAATAATTAAAAACACAAAAAAGACCCGAAATTCGGGTCTTTTCTTTTATTCGAATTTGTTAATCAAATCATTCTTAACATCCCATAGTTTCTGTGATAAATCCACATAGTAACCGTGAGGGTTTTCAAATCTTTTTACTTCCTCCCATAAAGTATCCACTTGCTCTGCACAGTATTTTTTAATGTCCTTTATGTCAGGATTGTCGTACACTCTTTTACCTTTTACGTAAATCTCTTTTAAAAGTTTCTTTGCAGTAAAATTCTTTAACTCCTTCTTCTTCCATGTGTGCTCAGGATGGAAAATTGTGTACGGCTTATTGTCGTCAATTACCTCGTCGTGCAAAGTAATTACGTCTGCAATGGCTTTGTTTTCAGGAGTAAATAATCTGTACAGATTTTTAAAACCGGGCAAAGTAATTTTTGCTACATTTTCGCTTATTTTAATTTTGGGTACGATTTCTCCACCTGACTCTACTGCGGTAAGTTTGTAAACGCCACCGAAAACGGGCTCGGAACGGGAGGTAATAAGTCTTTCCCCTACACCGAAACTGTCAATACAAGCCCCTTGCGCCAATGTGTCTCTTATAATATATTCGTCTAAAGAATTAGATACAACAATTTTTGTCTTTGTAAGTCCTGCATCGTCTAATTCTTTTCTTATTTTTTTAGTTAAATATGCAATGTCACCGCTGTCAATTCTTACACCTTTTAAATAACTGCCACTTGGCTCTAAAACTTCCTTGTGAACTTTAATAGCATTAGGAAGACCTGATTTTAATACGTTGTAAGTATCAATTAGCAAAGTGCAGTCATCGGGATAAATTGAAGCATAAGCACAAAAGGCGGAATACTCGTCAGGGAAAAGTTGCACCCAACTGTGTGCCATAGTACCAAGTGCAGGAATACCAAAATTCTGTTCGCATATTGTACAGGCAGTACCTGAACAACCGCCGATATATGCTGCACGGGCGCCGTAAACTGCACCGTCATAACCTTGTGCACGGCGTGAACCAAATTCCATAACTGCCCTTCCCTTTGCTGCTCTTACAATCCTTTGCGCTTTAGTTGCAATAAGTGACTGATGATTAATTGATAACAAAATCATTGTTTCAATAAACTGTGCCTGAATTACAGGACCACGAACAACCACCAAAGGCTCACCGGGGAAAACGGGTGTACCTTCGGGAACTGCCCACACGTCACACTTAAATTCAAAATCTCTTAAATACTGCAAAAATCCTTCGTCAAACATATTTTTGCTTCTTAAAAATTCAATATCGTCATCGTCAAAATGCAGACTGTCAAGGTATTCAGTTAATTGCTCAAGTCCTGCCATAATGGCAAAACCGCCGCCGTCAGGAACTTTTCTGAAAAACATTTCAAAATATGCAGTTTTTTCACCTATTCCCTGCTGAAAATATCCGTTAGCCATAGTTAATTCGTAAAAATCAGCCAACATAGTTAAATTTACTTTCATTCGTTTTCTGTCCTTTCATAATCGGCAATTGCATTGTATATTATTTCTGTGCAATATGCTCTGGTGGAGTTGCTTTTGGGCATAAAGGCGTTTCCTTTTATTATTTCTAACCCCTGTGCTATTGATACACAACCTACAAGGTCTTTTGAAATTTGTCCGCCGTCTATAAAATCTACTCTGTAAGTATCTGGCAAATATGCAATTTCACCATAACCCAATGCATTAACCAACTGTTCTATTGCCTGTTCGTGTGTTATATATTCATCACCGTAAACTGTTGCGGTCTTTCCAAAGGCAAGATATATCATCTGCGCAAATTCTGTTTTGGTCACAAAACTGTCAGCATTAAAGTTTTCTTCCGTAAAAGGAGTTATTCCTGCTAAAAGCAATGTTTCTATCTGTTTTTTTGAACTGTTTCTGTCAATGTCTATATATTTCTTAGAAGGTGCAATTCTGTATGGTAGTCCGTCATTTGTACACAACTGTCCGCTTGTTGCATCAATATTCACGGGGTATGTTGGCTCAAACCCGTAAACTGCACGAAATTCCATTCTGTCGTTTGAAACAAGGGGAACGTATTGCAAAGTGAAATTACAGTTTTTAAGCATCAGGTCAAAGGCGTCTTTGGGAGACAAAACCATTTCTCCCTCTGCTATATTATTGCTTTCATTAAAACTGATTACTTTACCTGTATATGCGTTAACATATTTGCCCTTATCTATAGAATATATAAGACCGCCCTGGCTTTCTGTAAGCAAAACACCAATGTTTTCAAAATACAACTGACTTGCCTTGCTTTCTCCCATTGTTCTGTAGGAGGGCGAAATCCTTTCGCAGTCTGTCCAGTGAGCACTGTACTCCACCGGCTCTTTTGTATAAGCATCTACCGAAACTGTTACATAGTCGCTGTAGCAGGGAATATTGTTTTCGTATCTGTAAAATAAAACATCGTAGTTTTCGTTGTTTCGTGCAATAAAATTGTTTTGTTTTACTATCACCAGTTTGTCATAAAACTCAGGAGCAAGTTTCTTTACGAATTCCGTTGCTATTGTTACCGCAGTATTGTAGTCTATAGAGGATAGTTTGTTGTTCCCCATATATTTTCCGTACTCGTATTTTGAGTATGATTTTATTCTCATCTGACTGTCTGCAACAACAGTTAAAACGCCACCGTCTGCATCATCTCCCGACCAGGATAAAATGTAATTAACATCATCGGCAATATCGTGCCAACTGGTAAAAACAGTGTAGTTGTCCGGAACATCTATTTTATTTTCAATACCGGAAAAGTCAAAAGTGTCCGCATAAGCACAAATGTTAACAGTTAATACTGCAATTAAAAGAACTGTTATCTTTTTCACAACTACACCTCCTCATATTATTTATTATATCACTAACAAAAACTTAATTCAATAACAAGAATATTACAAATGTTTTCCTTATTTACTATTGACGAAACACCCCAAAATGTTATATAATATATTGAATATTTTTGTTTACGGAAGGATGTAAAGTAATGAGAAATCTGGAAACCAAATACAATCCAAAAGATGTTGAAGATAGAATTTACAAATCGTGGGTTGATGGTAAATATTTTCACGCAGAGCCTAACCCCGATAAGAAACCTTTTACTATCGTTATTCCTCCCCCAAATGTAACAGGACAGTTGCACATGGGACATGCCTTTGACGAAACACTGCAGGATATACTTATCCGTTACAAGAGAATGCAGGGTTTTGAAGCATTGTGGGTTCCCGGCACAGACCACGCAGGTATTGCAACACAAATCAAGGTTGAAGCAGAACTTCGTGAAAAAGAAGGTCTTACACGTTATGACCTTGGTCGTGAAAAGTTTTTAGAAAGAGTCTGGGACTGGAAGGAAAAATACGGAAGCAGAATTATAAGTCAGCTTAAAAAAATCGGTTGCTCATGTGACTGGGACAGAGAAAGATTCACTATGGACGAAGGATGCTCAAAAGCAGTCCGTGAAGTTTTTGTAAACCTTTATAACAAAGGTCTTATTTACAGAGGGCCCCGTATCATTAACTGGTGTCCCAACTGCATAACTGCTCTTTCAAACGAAGAGGTTGAACACGCAGAACAGGCAGGACATTTCTGGCACATCAAATATCAGATAAAGGATACTGACGAATATGTTGTTATTGCAACAACACGTCCCGAAACTCTCTTTGGTGATACTGCTGTTGCAGTTAACCCCGAAGACGAAAGATATAAAAATATTGTGGGCAAAATGCTTCTTTTACCTCTTACAGACAGAGAAATTCCCGTTATTACCGACGAGTATGTTGACAAGGAATTCGGTACAGGTTGCGTAAAAATTACACCTGCCCACGACCCCAACGACTTTGAAGTGGGCAAACGTCACGACCTTGAAATCATAAAGGTTATGAACGATGATGCAACAATGAACTCCTATGCAGGTAAATACGAGGGTATGGACCGCTACGAATGCCGTAAGGCAATGATTAAAGACCTTGAAGAAATGGGACTTTTAGTAAAGACAGAAGAACATTCACACAATGTTGGTCAGTGCTACCGTTGCGGAACAACAATCGAACCAATTGTTTCAGACCAGTGGTTTGTACAGATGAAGCCCCTTGCAGAAGCGGCAATCGAAGCAGTAAACAGCAAGGAAACAGAATTTGTTCCCGAGCGTTTCTCAAAAACATATATGAACTGGATGGAAAACGTATATGACTGGTGTATTTCACGTCAGCTTTGGTGGGGACACAGAATTCCGGCTTGGTACT
>CALDNB010000114.1 GCA_937914775.1 uncultured Clostridia bacterium | reverse complement strand
TCGAGCGCGCCGGCGTTGCTATCTCCGCAAACGGCGATGCGGCTCTGCTGGCTGGCCCCGAGTCCGCCATCTTCTCCAAGGACAGAAGCAAGATCGATAAGTGCTTCGTGCTGAAGGAGTTCCGTGAGTCTGCTGACCCCTCTTATCCCGAGCTTGTTCCCAACACTTTCCCCGAAGCATTCAAGGCTATCGGCGTAACAGGCGAAAACATCAAAATCGGTCTTGGCAGTTACGTAGAATGCACATTGCCTATTTTCGAGGGCTTGAAAGAAAGTTTCCCAAAAGCAGAAATCTCAAAATGCAATGACATTATGGTTGAACTTAGAAAAATCAAAAGTAAAAACGAACTTGCTTGTATCCAGGAAGGTTTCAGAATTGTTGACCTTGCTACAGATGAAGTTATCCGTAACTTAAAACCTGGTGTAACAGAACTTCAGATGGTTGGTATTGCACAGAAAGTTATTTACGAAGAAGGCGCAGAATACGAAGGTCTTCCAATGTATGTATTCAGCGAAAAATCAACAAGACATGCTATTTCACGTTCAGGTTACAGAACAATCAACAAAGGCGATATTGTTCAACTTAACCTTTCAGCAAAAATTGACGGTTACTCACCTGCAATCGGTTTGCCTGTAGTTATGGGTAAATTAGAGGGCGAAAGAAGAAGAGTAGTAGAATTCTGTAAACAGGCTCACGACTGGACATGCGACCAGTTAAAAGCAGGTGTTATGGCAAGCAGCATCGCTAAAGACTTCTATAAAATGTATGTTGATAACGGCTTTAAAGACAGTTTCGTTTACGGTCCTTGCCACGGTACAGGTATGATTGAAGTTGAAGCACCTTGGATGGAAACAATTTCTGACTATCCGTTAGAAGAAAATATGACATTCCAGGTTGATACATTTATTATGGGCGACGGTTTCGGCTGCAGATGGGAAATCGGTGCTGCTATTACTAAAGATGGCTGCCACAAGATGACAGACTATCTGAAGAAAGGAATTATAGAAATCGATGGCTAAAAAAGGTTTAGGTAAAAAAGAGTGGATAATTCCTGATTGCGAACTTCCATTACCAGGCGAAGGTGAAGCACAGGGCCACGAATCAGTAATTATCGTAAATGATAATGATAAAGATGCAGAAATTGATGTAAAATTATTCTTTACAGATAAAGACTGCTACGAAGGTATTAAATGGCACGTTGGCGCAAACAGAGTAAGATGCTTCAGAATGAACAGACTTGAAGATATGTGCGGTTTTGAAGTGCCTCTTTGCACACAGTATGCCATGAAAATTTCAAGTAACGTAAATGTTGTTATACAGTACGGCAGACTTGATAACACTCAGGCAAACCTTGCTTTCTATACAACACTTGGTTACCATGAATAAAGTGAGGTTGGATTACCGTGAAAATTAATTTGAAAAAAGAATTTTTCGGGGACAGAGAGTTTGAACTTTTAACTCACGGCGATATGAAGGTTACCGCTTTTAAATATTCTACAGGAATTGAAGCAGTAAAGGTACAGAATAAAAGAGGTTATTTTATTCTTCTTCCTTTTAAGGGACAGCAAATATGGCGTGCAGAGTTTGACAATCAGCCCCTGGTAATGAAAACATCTTTTGAAGAACCGTTCCCCCCTTTGGAATACTTAAAAACTTACGGTGCGTTTCTGGTTCATTGCGGTATCTGCGGTATGGGCGTGGCATCTTCTCCCGAAGACACTCACCCTCAGCACGGTGAAATTCCAAATGTGGAATACCAGAAAGCGTATATCATAGCAGATGAAGATGAAAACGGAAAATACATATCTGTTTGCGGTGAGTATGACTATAACGTTTCTTTTGTAAAACATTATGTGTTTAATCCTCAGTGCAAACTGTATGAAAATGAAACAGTTCTTCATGTTGACTCTGAACTTACCAATATGCGCAGTACTCCTATGGAATATATGTACCTTTGCCATATTAACTTCCACCCCGTTGACGGCGGTGAACTTGTGTATTCTGCAAAATATGACAAAGAACATATTAAAGTGTTTAAAATTATCGGCGATAACGTTCCCGAAGCACAGGCAAAGAAACTTAAAGATTTTATGGATAAGGTACAGGAAAATCCCGCACTCCATCATAAAGTGGGTGCAGAGGGCGAGTGCTATGACCCTGAAATCTGCTTTGCCATTAACTACGACGGAGACGAAAACGGTATGGCTTACACTATGCAGAAACTCCCCGACGGCAGAGCATTCTATGTATCTCACGATACAAAAACAATGCCTGTGGGTGTAAGATGGATTTCCCGTGGTCCCGATGAGGACTCAATGGGTATGGTGCTTCCTGCTACAGCAGAACATCTTGGTTATACCAAGGCTAAAAAAGCAGGAATGGTTAAAACCATTGACGGCAAAGGGAAAATCACTTTCAGCGTAGTTGCAGGTCTTATTGAAAAAGATTGTGCCGATAAAGTTGAAAGCAAAATTAACGAAATAACAAAATAATTAAATGCAGAACAAAACCTCTCGGAGACGAGAGGTTTTTTGTATTATGTAAAATATTAACAACACATTGTGATAAATTATTCACAATGACTAAAAAATATGTTGAAAAATTAATTATTCCGTAATATAGAGCACTAAAATCGTAATATTGTTTATTGTTTTTATGCGATTTGTAGTTTATAATAGATGTAGTAAATTATGATATGATACCTGTGTAGTCTAAAGGTATGTATCTAATACTGTTATCGCAGGGGCGAAAACCTTGCGGTTTATATAATATCTATGGAAAGAAGGAAAAAAATGAAAACGGAAATGACAATGGAAACTGCAGCGCAGCAAAACATTGAATTTACTCCCAAGAAAAAGAAAATGAACAAAAACACTTGGCAGTTGTATTCATTGGCTGCAATACCGATTATACTTGTTTTTATTTTCTGTTACTTGCCTATGTTCGGTGTAGTAATTGCATTTAAAAACTATAAGTATAATTTAGGTATCTGGGGAAGTGAATGGGTAGGATTTGATAACTTTAAATTTTTCACACATTCAACAGACTTTATAAGACTTGTCAGAAACACAGTTGGTATGAATGCTTTGTTTATCATATTTGGTATAGCATCATCAGTATTGGTTGCTATCTTCCTTTATGATTTAAAGAGCAGAAATGCAACAAAAGTGTATCAGACTATTCTTATTACACCGCACTTTATGTCATGGGTTATCGTAGCATATATTGCTTACGCTTTCTTAAACCCCCAGTACGGTCTTATTAACTCTATTATAACAGCCTTCGGCGGTACAGCAAAAGACTGGTATAGTGAGCCGGGATACTGGCCCGTTATCCTCGTAATATGTAATGTGTGGAAAACGGTAGGTATGGACTGCGTTGTTTATTATGCGGCACTGATGGGTATGGATAACTCGTTGGTAGAGGCTGCAAAAATTGACGGTGCTAATAAGAAAGATATAATTATACATATTATAGTACCTACACTGGTACCCCTTATTACAATCTTAACAATTCTGAAAATCGGTAACATTTTCAGAGGTGACTTCGGTTTGTTCTATCAGGTGCCCCGTAACATTGGTAAACTTTATGCAACGACAGACGTTATCGATACATACGTATTCCGTGCAATGCGTGTTATCGGTGATATGAGTATGTCCTCTGCGGTTGGTTTCTTACAATCTGTAGTTGGTATGATACTTGTTATCATAACTAACAAAGTAACTAAGATGATTGACCCAGAGAGAGGCTTGTTCTAAGGGGAGGTAACTGAGATATGAATAAAAGAGAATTAGGCGGACAAAT
>CALDNB010000113.1 GCA_937914775.1 uncultured Clostridia bacterium | reverse complement strand
ATGATTTTTCTAATATAGCGGGTGCAACAGAAAAAACATATACATTTACAACTAAAACTGCTCCTACACCGCCTATTATTGTATCTGCATCAATAACAGACGGCGAAACAGGTGTTCCTGTAACAAGTGAATTTGCATTTACCTTTGATAAGGCAATGAATGTAGATACCTTTGCGAATATTGTTTTAGAAAAGGTAGAAGAGGACACGACTACAAACATTCCTCTTTATGTTTCTGCATCAAATGGTAATAAAACGGTTAAACTTGGTCATCAGAAACTTGAAAACGGTGCTGAATACACATTAACTGTTCCCACAAGCGTAAAAGCAGTCAACAACCTTGCGCTTTCAAATGAAGTAAAATATACGTTTACAACTGCAAATGTTGTAGAGGGCGAAACTTTGTTATATGGTCAGTACTTTGATACTGCTATAGGCGGTGCAACTGAAACACAAGCGCAGTATCAGGACGGTAACTGGAATATTTATTCAAGGGTTGAAAACGAGACTGCTTATTCTGATACAAACAAAGTAGAATTCAAAGACGGTAAAATGGTAATTACCAAGGAACAGAGAATAACAGGTGCAGAAGCACAAAACGCTATTTATGCAACTCTTGATTTGTCAACAGCGGCAAATATGCCTGAAACAGGCGTTGTTGCCATTGAATATGATATCAATTACAGCAAAAAGCCTCAGGCTATAATGTGGTACACTGATACCGTCGTAAGCACAAATACCAATGGTAATTCGGCACATGAAATCACAAGACTTTGTTTCTCAAGCGGCGGTTACGGTTGGAATGACAAGAGTGTTACAAATGATGTAAACAGCGGCACGGTCATTACACCAAATGAATGGCTTCAGGGAAAAGATATACACGTAAAACTTGTATATAACTTAGACGAAAGAACATACTCTATGTTCTATACAGTTGACGGAGTAACATACCAGAGCCCTGTAGGAGTTGCTCCTTTCAGAGAACAGATTGCAAGTACGAAGATTGCTAAACTGGCATTTTCATATACTTACAGATATTATGATGATGACCCGATTACAATCGCTATAGACAATGTAGAAGTTAAAAAACTTACAAAACCTGTGGTTACAACAGATTCATCGGTTGTTGATGGTCAGTCAAATGTTAACGCGACAGAAAGAATTAAAATTGCATTTAACTCTGACATGAATACCAATTACTTTAAGGACATAAAGATTTATGAAGGCGAAGTAGCATCAGAAAATGCAGTACCGACAACTTCTGTTGTTGAAGATTCAAAAACCTGTTACATATATCTTGACAAAGGCTTAAAATACAGCACACAATATATAATTGACGTTCCTTCATCAGTTATAAGCACAAATTTAATTCCTGTTGCTGCAACGGATATTTCGTTTACTACAGAGATGCCTACAATAGGCTACGGAGTAGAATTTGTATCTGTTAAAAACGGAAGCGACTTTGTTGTTGGAGCAATCAATGGACTTACAACAGTTAAAGCCGAGGTTAAATTTACAAACGAAATGTGTGCATACTTGAATGCACCGAAACTTGTGGTTGCGCTTTGTGACAGCGAAGGCAATATAAAGAGTATATCTTACCGCAAAACTCCGGTGTTTGTAGGTTCACCTCAGACTGTTGCTGCAAGTTTTACATCTACTATTCCTTTTGAATCAGGCGACTACTTAAAAGCCTATGTATTAGACGGCACAACAGGAAGTCTGATGTCACAAGAAGTTATATATAATCAATAAAATAACAAAAAGTCATTAGCCAACGGCTAATGACTTTTGTATTTTGAAGGCACGGTTCCGTAATATTTTTTAAAAACTTTGGTGAAATACGAGATGTTAGTAAATCCGCACCTTTCAGCACTTTCGCTTACAGGCACATTGTCTTTTAAAAGTTCGACAACTTTAAGGCATCGGTATCTGTTTATATACTCAACAACCGTGTTAGAGGTGGCTTTTTTGAACTCCCGTGACAAAGTGTATTTGTCAATGGCAGAAAACCGCGCGATTTCCTCCAGTGACATTTTTTTATTGTAGTTTTCTCTGATATATTTAATGCTTTTTTTGATTGTTTCGAATTTGCTTTGTTCATATACAGGGGCAACGCTTCGGGAATGACTTTCAAAAAGTTCTATCAGTATATTTAAAAGACATACTTTTTGCTTTGCGAGGGCGTATGCGGGACTATCGTAATAAACTGTACATAGTTTTTTTATTTCCTTTACAATCTTTTCATTGGAAATAACAGGAGTAAAGGAAGAGCCTTCGCAGTTAAAACCACATTCTTTATAAAATTTGCTGTCAAGAATAAGGCAGGTGTATTTTATTCTTTCTTTTGTGCCCGTATAGTGTATGGCGTTACAGTTGCACACCGCAATCTGCCCTTTTGAAAAATCATGGGTGACACCGTCGGTAATAAAATAACCGCTGCCCTCCTGACAATACTGAATTTCTAAGTTTTCGTGCCAGTTGGCTTTGTCGCTCAAACTGTCAGCAGTTCTCTCTATATCTTTTGCAAGATAAAGGGGAGAGTTGTTGTATTGCTCATATCTTATATCCATAGTTTCCTCCAAAAACTCAAGATAGTGCTAATTATACCCAATAAAGCATATTGTATTTACAAAAAAATCTCTATATAATGCTATTATACAAGATAAATCATAAAAGTCAACAGGAGATAATATGAAAATCATTACTCAGGTATTCGGAATTGGTGCACTGGTATCATTGTTTTTGTTTTACCAGCAAAAGAGCCGGAAAAATTTAATACTGTGTAAACTGTGTGCAGATATTTGCTGGGTATTCCACTATATGCTCCTTGGCGCCTATGGCGGTGCAGTACCAAACTTTGTGGGAATTTTCAGGGAACTGGTGTTTGTTAACAAAGACAGTAAAAAGTGGGCAAACAACCCGTTGTGGCTATGGTTGTTTATAGGAATGAACTGGGCTTTGGGCATTACAACCTTTAAATCTTATATAAACATTCTGCCTGTATTTGCTTCGACTTTTGTAACGGTTTCCCTGTGGCTAAAAAACCCGAAACTTACAAAAAACATTTCTGCTGGAGTGTCATTCTCCTTTTTGATTTATGATTTGGTTGTGGGCTCGTGGGTAGGAGCAGTAAACGAATCAATTTCGCTGATTTCAGCGGTAATTAATTTATTCAGGAGGGATAAAATGTATTTACCTGACTTTGAAAGTGAAAAACTATTATATTTAATGGACGACCATCCCATTAAAAAATACAACACGGTTATTTCCCAGAATCCAAGTGATGGGGAAAGAACTTTGGGGGATATGTTTGCAAAAGAGATAAGTGACAATTTTATTTCTGATTTCAAAAAAGAGGGTGACACAATGGTACATGTGTCAACCTATACAATCATAAACGATGTTATTTATATGACTTACTACGCAAGTCCCGAAGCGGAGGAAGAAACCCCCGAAAAACAACGGGCAAGATTTGTATTTTGCAATATAAATACACCTGACCAAAAAACTTATTTTGATTTGCAGTGCGCAGGGGAAATGCTGGGTAACAAAAAAGTTGACTGTGTTTATGATACAATACTGATGCAAAAAGATGACGACACACTGTTTCTTATGTGGACGGCAAAACTTTCGGGAGATTACTATCGCCTTTATAAAACATATTCCATTTCAAAGAACGAGTTAACTGAAACAAAAGTAAACAGATTAAAAGTGGGAAATACCGTTGTTGACTGGAATATTCCCAATATGAAAAACGCCTTCGCTGAAAACGACATTCCCTGCAAAAAAATGGGTGTGGATATAGGCGTAATGCAAAAAATCACAACAAGGATTGAAAATGGCGAAACTTATTACTACACAGGCGCCTACTGCTGGGACTTTAACTGTATAATAAAGAGCAAAGATATGATTACCTGGGAGTATGTGGCACAGCCTGATTTTGCAAATCAGTCCCTTTGGGAAAATGCAGTATATACAGTTGATGACAAGGTGTATTATTTTGTAAGACAACATCACGACTGGGGTGTGAAAACGGGCTTCCTTACATATTATGATTTGATTAGTAAAAAGTGGGCAACTCCCGTACTTGTTGACGATTCTCAGTCACGCTCTGATTTTATTATGCATAAGGGCGAGTTGTATCTTTTCCATGCGCCAATTGACAGGGAGCATATAGGCGTAATTAAAATTGACAGAAACAAACTCGAAAACTCAAAAAGGGTGTTTGTTGCGAAAATGTCTGAAAGTTGTTTTTATCCTTTTGTGCAGTGGGGAAATGGACAATTATATTTTTCGTACACCATGGACAGAAAAGCAATCAAACTGTCAAAATTCGATGCAGATAAATACTTAAAATAAAAAGATGCCGAGTGGCATCTTTTTATTTTGCAAAGACGTGTTTTCCGATGGTTGTTATAACCGGGCGTGAGTAAATCCAACTGTTTGTTGTTCTTGCGGGATTGTAATAATATATTGCTCCCCCTGTGGGGTCCCAGCCGTTTAAAGCGTCCTTTGCGGCTTTATAAGGCGTGTCATACATTTCTGCATTCCATTGTCCGTCCTGCAGTGCTGTAAACGCTCCCGGCTGATATATTACCCCTGCAATGGTGTTAGGAAATGAGGAGTGTTCAACTCTGTTTAACACAACTGCACCAACAGCAACTTGTCCTGTGTAACTTTCCCCTCTGGCTTCCGCATTTATTATTCTTGCAAGGAGCCTTGCATTGGTTTCTGCAGAGCCTGATGCGGAGTTTGAGGAGATACCCATTTTTTCAAGGGTGTTTTTCCCTGCGATTCCGTCTTGTTTAAGACCGTTATTTTTCTGAAACTGTATAACTGCTTTTTTTGTGTTACTTCCGAAAATTCCGTCAACTTTTTTTATGTCGTATCCCCATTTTTGAAGACGTGACTGTATTTCTCTTACCTCGTCCCCTCTGGAGCCGTATTTTGATAATGTAGAAACATTGATTAACGTTGCAGACAAAGATACTATCACAACAGATAAGGTAATAAAAAGTATTGATTTTTTCATTGTTTTTCAACTCCTTAAAAATAGTGTTTCCAAAACAATGTGATATTATGACAGTTTTTCCCGCATTTGCAAAAGTACCCGCTTTTCTATCCGTGACACCTGAACTTGTGAAATTCCTATTTTTTTTGCAATTTCGCTTTGAGTCTTGTCCATAAAATATCTCATAAAAATTATTTGTCTTTCCCTTTTGGGGAAGGTGGATAGAACTGATTTAAGGGCAAGTCTGTCAATACTTTCTGTTTCTAAATCGGTGTCTGCGGACAACTGTTGCTCCAAAGGCTGTTCCCCGTCTTCTGCATAGTTTAATGATGCAGGGCGGGTGTATGCTTCTATTGCCACAATAACGTCTTCGGTGCTTACGCCTACTTCTTTTGCAATCTCCATAATTGTTGGCTCACGGTTTAAGGTTTTGGACAGTTTTTCCCTTACTGCCATTGCCTTTATCCCTGTTTCCTTAATGCTTCTGCTGATTTTTATTATGCCGTCATCTCTTATAAATCTTTTTATTTCTCCCGTTATCATAGGCACCGCATAGGTAGAAAACTGAAGACCTAAAGAGGTGTCAAATTTGTCAATTGCTTTAATAAGGCCTATGCACCCCACCTGATATAAGTCTTCAGCCTCGTGTCCTCTGTTTAAAAACCTTTTTACTATACTCCATACCAATTTGCTGTTATTTTCCACTAAAAATGAACGGCTTTCTTTGTCCCCGTTTTTAGCCTTGTTAATAGCAAGATAAATGTCAGGTTGCATAGTTTACACCTGCACTTTTTTTCGCATTATAACAGTTGTACCCATACCTACGCTGGACTTTACCTCAAGGGAGTCCATAAATGTTTCCATAACAGTAAACCCCATGCCTGACCTTTCTTCGTCAGGGCTTGATGTAAAAAGAGGACGTCTTGCTTCTGCTATGTCTTCTATTCCCCGTCCGTAGTCAGAAACGGTAATTTCAATTTCCGACAAGTTGTAAACACAACAAACCGTAACAAAGCCTGACATATTTTCGTATCCGTGTACAATAGCATTTGTAACCGCCTCAGATACTGCGGTTTTTATGTCTGCAACAGTTTCTACTGTAAGGTCCAGTTGGGCGCAGAAAGATGCAACGGCAACACGTGCAAGTCCCTCATTTACGGACTTGTTTAAAAACTGTATTTTCATTTCGTTTATGTAATTCAATTATTTCACCTCCAAGGCTTTTTGTTGATTGGGATATATGGTAATAAGTCTTGACAGTCCCGACATTTTAATTAAGTCTTTAATTCTTTTGTTGGCACCAAAGGCACAAACGGAGCCTTTTATAGCCTCCATAAGCCTGTATCGGCCCATTATTACTCCTATGCCCGAACTGTCCATGAAAAGCACGTTTGTAAAATCAAAAACTACTTTTCTTATTTCACCTTTTAAAATAATACGGTCTGCTTTTTCTCTGATTTCGGAGGCGTAGTGATGGTCAAGTTCTCCCTGAGGTCTTATAATCATCGCATCGCCCATAATGTCTATTTTCACGTTCTTCACCTCTATTATTGTTATTATATGGAGATTATATTATATCTATTCTGTAAAAAAAGTCGTTTTTTGTATAACAATCCAAACTTTATGAAAAAATACTTTATGAGGTGAAAACAATTGATAATTACGTTTATAAGAACGATTATTCTTTATCTTTTAGTTGTTTTTAGTATGAGAATAATGGGAAAAAGGACAATAGGCGAGTTGCAGCCTTACGAACTTGTAATAGATATTATGATTTCTGATCTTGCATCTGTTCCTATGCAAAGTACGGACTTTCCCCTGTTGTCAGGTATAATCCCCATTTTAACCCTTATTACACTTGAGGTTTTTATGTCTTACGTGTCCTTAAAGTCACGGAAATTCAGAAAATTCCTGTGCGGAGAGCCTACAACAGTAATAAAAAACGGTGAAATAAATTATGAAAGTCTTAAAAGTTTAAGAATTGCCCATACTGACCTTTTGGAGGAACTACGTCAGGAGGGCTGTGATGACGTAAAAGAAGTAAAACGGGCGGTCCTTGAAACAAACGGCAAGTTAAGCGTGTTGCTGAAAGAGGAAAACAGCCCCCTTACAAAAGCAGATGCAATTAAAATTTTGTCACAACAGCGAGGTAAAAAATGAGAGATGTAATTATAGCAACAGTAATACTTGTACTGATTATTTCCGTTTGTGTAACCTTTTACAACCTGTCTATGGATTTTTGCCGTGAAATGTCAGATAACTTAAGACTTACAAAGGAGGCAGTAACACAAAAGGATTACGTTTTAGCATCGGGGTACGCTAAAAATTGTATAGACATTCTTGAAAAAAACAACAAGTGGCTGTCGGCAATGGCAAATCACGAGGAACTTAATGCCATGAAAACGGGACTTTTAAGAGTACAGCAGTTTATTGCTTTTTGCGATGATGAAGAGGCAATGGCGGAACTTGGAGAAGTATCAGGACTTGTTAATCATTTCAATAACAGTGAGCAGGTTTCCATTGAAAATATATTTTAATAAATTATGAATTTTTACAGAATTGTTACAAAAAACTTGATTTTATGTAATATATATAGTATAATGGACACAATGGAGATTATGTGTCTATAATAAATAGACGCATCTTGTTTGAAAAATGTAGTAAATCGAGGTGATTATTTGCGTTATAATCTACGCACAGGGCGTCTTGAATTTAAGGTAGGAAAACTTATGTTTATAAAAAATTCAGTAAAGGTGCAAAAGACAATTTTATTGGCACCCAGACTTACTGTAAGACGCTTTGGGATGAAGAAAATAAGCAATATAATTGAAAAATTTAAAATACTGTTTAATAAAAAGACTCAAATAACAAGAATTAGACCTGTGGCAGATGCCATTAAAATATTTAGTGTTGTAAAACACGGTGCATTATATGCTACTGCTTTGGCAGTAATGTGCTTTATAGTATACGGTTCTTTTATGTCAATGGATTTAACTTTTGCAAAGAATGTACTTATTGATGGCAAATCTGTTGGTGCAGTAACAGACATAGAGCAGTTTAAGGCTTATTACACTCAGTTGCATGAAGAACTGCAAGACAACCTTGGTGAAAGCAAAATGGGTAAAGTCTCATATTTGCCCTGCATTACTTTTAACGACAGTGTAGATGACCAATATACTTTAAAACAGAACATTATGTCTATGTATGACGGCGTAATTAATGCTTATTCAGTTTACGCAGACGGAGAGTTTGTGTGCGCCGCTCTTGAGAAAACGGATTTGGAAACAGCACTTGAAACAATCAGAACATCTTACGGCAATGAGGATACTGCAACTTTTGTTCAGGATATTGAGATTAAAAACGAACTGGTAACAAACAGCAGTATAAGGTTTGGCAAAAACATAAACAAAGAATTGTTATCAAACAAGAGTGCCGAAGGTGTTTATATAGCAACCAAAAAACAATCGATGTGGGAAATAGCATCAATGTTTGGTATGTCTATTGATAAACTTGAAACTATGAATCCGGGACTTTTAAGTTCAGTTGACGAGGGAACACAGGTTAATGTAATTAAATCAGTTCCCGTTTTATCGGTGCAGACATCTGCTCACGTTGAAGGAGAGTTTGACATTGCCTGTGCCTCAGAAATTGTTTATGACGACACTATGGCAAAAGGCAAACAAAAGGTAACTGTCGAAGGTGAAAATGGTAAACAGTTCATTA
>CALDNB010000112.1 GCA_937914775.1 uncultured Clostridia bacterium | reverse complement strand
ATCATGCGTGGATGTATTCGTGGATGCCGTTTTTGTCAGGCTGGTATGATTTATCGTCCAACGAGACAAAAGAATGTAGAAACCTTAAAGCAATATGCAAGAGAAATGGTTGCAACAACAGGACATGAAGAGATTTCCTTAAGTTCTTTAAGTTCTTCTGACTATGAGTGTTTAAAAGAATTTATATATTTCTTGATTGATGAGATTAGTAACAATGATATTAATATTTCTTTGCCATCCCTTCGAATCGATGCATTTTCATTGGATGTAATGAAGAGAGTTCAGGATGTAAAGAAAAGCTCCCTTACTTTTGCACCAGAAGCAGGAAGTCAGAGACTTAGAAATGTAATTAACAAAAACATTACTGAAGAAGACATTACCTCCTCCACCTACACCGCATTTATGGGCGGTTACAACGGAGTAAAACTTTACTTTATGATGGGTCTTCCCACAGAAACCGACGAGGACATAATGGGAATAGCAGACCTTGCATCATTGGTTGCCGACCAGTACTTTAAAGTCCCGAAAGAAAGCAGAAACAAAGGTCTTACAATAACCGTAAGCACCTCCTGTTTCGTGCCAAAGCCACACACGCCTTTCCAGTGGGAGCCAATGGACAGTATTGAAGAACTTGAGCGAAAACAACATATACTTCAAAACTCAATCAACAGACGTTTTATAAAATACAACTGGCACGATGCGGACTTAAGTTATATGGAAGCGGTATTTGCCAGAGGTGACAGAAAATTAAGCAAAGTGCTTATTGAAGCACAAAAATCAGGAATTAAATTTGACGGCTGGAGTGAGTTCTTTAACCTCGGAAAATGGAAAGAAATATTTGAAAAATGCGGCATTGACCCTGATTTTTATGTAACCAGAAAACGTGAATATACTGAAATTCTGCCTTGGGGACACATTAACGCAGGTGTTTCACAAGAGTTCTTAAAACGCGAAAACGAAAAGGCAAAAAAAGGTGAGACGACAGTCAGATGCGGGGAACATTGTTCAGGCTGCGGTGCAAATACTTTTGGCGGAGGTGTGTGCTATGAGTAAACTTCGTGTTACATTTAAAAAAGGCGAAAATATGAGATATACGGGGCATTTAGACGTACTTCGCACGTTCTCAAGAGTATTACGACGTTTTGATTTTCCCCTTAAGTATTCCGAGGGTTTTAACCCTCATCCTGTTATGACATTTATTTTGCCCACAGGTGTCGGTGTAACAAGTGACTGCGAAATAGTTGATGTAGGAATCACAGATAATGTTAACACAGAAGAATTTATCAAAAATTTTAACAGCGTTTCACAAAAAGACTCCATCGTGGCTGTAAGTGCCGAAATCACAGAGGAACCTATGCCAACAATAGTAAAAGCAAATTACGTTGTAAAAATTTTAAACGAAAATAAAATCACTGCCGAAGAAATCAAAAAATCCATAGAACTGCCCGAAATACTAATTGAAAAAAAGAGCAAAAAACAAACCAAAGAGGTTAATTTAAAAGACTTTTTGTTTGACTATTCTGTAGAGGTAATAAACGAAAAAGAAGTGTTTTTAAATCTTACAATATCTGCAGGAAACACAAGCAATTTAAAACCTGCATTGTTTGTGGAAGGTCTTTCCAAGGTATGTGAAAACTTAAATTCTCTTTACGTTTTGCCTCACAGAACAAGGTATATTTTTGAATAATGATTTATCTTTTAATATGGAACGTAATAGTATTTCTCTTTTATGCAGTTGATAAATTCCTAGCGAAAAATGATATGTGGCGGATAAGCGAAAAATTTCTTTTAACCGTAACTTTTCTTATGGGAAGTGCAGGTGCAGTTTTGGGTATGGTTATTTGCCGACACAAAACAAGAAAGCAAAAATTTGTAACACTTGTGCCACTTGCTGTAGTTTTAAATTTTGCAGTAATAATTAAATATTTAAAATAAAAAAGTGATAGTCAAAAGACTATCACTTTTTTTGTTAATTGATATGATGTTTTTCAGGTGAACTGTTTGTTTCTCTAAACAACAGTGTAATACACCATAGCCCTGCAAGTCCTACAAGGGTAAATATTATTCTGCTGACAACTGCTGTTGTGCCTCCGAAGATAGATGACACAAGGTCAACATTGAATATTCCTATAGAACCCCAGTTAAGCGCTCCTATAATTACTAATATTAACGCTATTGTATCTACAATCATACTCTCACTCCTTGAAAATAATTTAAAATTGTTTTCAAGGTTATTATTTGTCATTTTTATTTAATTATACACTCACCTATTATTGCCTTTGCATTTTCCAGAATTTCATCTGATTTGGCTTTTGTTTCACTGTTTACCAGATAATACAATTTAATTTTCGGCTCTGTTCCCGACGGTCTTACAACAAAATCCACACCGCCTGACAAGGTAAAGTACAAAACATTTGATTTAGGGTATGAAAGTTCTGTTACTTTTCCCGTTTTGAAATCAGTTTCTGTGCCCACTTTAAAATCTTTTAATGACAGTACTTGGAAATCCCCGAAGTTTTTCGGCGTATTGTTTCTTAAATCTTCCATAATTTTTCCGATTTTTGCAATACCGTCGCTGCCCGGCAAAGTAATGCTTACTGTTTCTTCTGAAAAACCGCCGAATTTTTCGTACATTTCAACAAGACCGTCATAAAGTGTCATATTCTTTGCGCTGTATGTTGCCGCCATTTCAGCAATTAACATACTTGACACTACGCCGTCTTTGTCACGGGCGTGAGTTCCTGCAAGGTAACCGAAACTTTCTTCAAAGCCAAATAAAAATTCATGATTGTTTGTTGTTTCAAATTCATAAATTTTTTCGCCGATAAACTTAAAGCCCGTTAATGTTGAAAAGTATGTCATACCATAACTTTCCGCAATTTTTTTTGCAAGTGGTGTTGAAACTATTGTTGACACTACTGCACCGTTTTTGGGCAGACAATTATTGTTGTATTTTGCAGAAATTATATAATTTGTAAGAAGTGAGCCAATCTGGTTACCTGATAAAGTAATGTAGTCCCCTGATTTTGTTTTTATAACTACGCCTACTCTGTCGCAATCGGGGTCTGTTCCTATAATCAAATCAACATTCTCTTTTTTCGCAAGTTCTATAGCAATGGTAAATGCTTCCTTGTTTTCAGGATTTGGAGATTTAACCGTAGAGAAATTACCGTCGGGCAATTCCTGTTCTTTAACAATAAGCACGTTTTTAAAACCGCTTTTGTCAAGAATTTTTCTTACCAGTTTGTTTCCGCTGCCGTGAAGAGGTGTGTATATCATTTTAAACTTGTCTGCAACAGATTTTACAACGTCTTTGTTGATTGCCTGTTTGTAAACCTCGTTGATATACGCTTCGTCAACCTCTGCTCCGATTATTTTAAGAAGACCTTCTTTTAATGCAGTTTCTTTATCAATTAATTTTGTGTTAAAATAATCTGCTTTGTTAATGTCACTAAGTATTGCATCGGAAACATTTGGCGGTACCTGACTTCCGTCTTCCCAATATACTTTATAACCGTTATACTCTTTAGGGTTGTGAGATGCAGTAATTACTACTCCCGCAATAGTTTTTAAATATCTTACCGCAAAAGAAAGTTCGGGAACGGGACGAAGTTCGTCAAACAAATACGCTTTTATGCCGTTTGCACAAAGGGTAAGTGCTGTTTCCATTGCAAATTCAGGAGAGTAGTTTCTTGAATCGTAAGCAATAACAACACCTCTTTCTTTATAAGACGGGTTTTGACTTAAGATATAATTTGCTATACCCTGAGTTGCTCGGCGTACAACATAAATATTCATATTGTTTATACCTGCACCAAGAGTTCCCCTTAAACCTGCAGTACCAAATTCCAGTTCTTTGTAAAAGTGTTCTTTTATCTCGCTGTCATTATCCTTCATATCCACAAGTTCTTTTTTTAATAACGGCTCCATTTCTTCATAATTAAGCCATTTCTCATACTGCAATTTGTAATCCATTTTACACCTCGTTATTCTGTAATATTCTCTTCGTCATTTTTCTCGGTATCAACGTTCATAAACATTTCATACCACTGTGCTTTTGTAATTAAAACTTCTCTTGCTTTAGTTCCGTCAAAGGGACCGATGATGCCTCTTGCTTCCATCTGGTCAACGAGACGGGCTGCTCTTTGGTAGCCGACCTTTAATCGTCTCTGATACATAGCAACAGATGCCTGACCTGCGTCAATTGCCATTTCAACTGCCTGAGGCAACAGTTCGTCTGCGTCACCGCCACGCTCTTCTTTTGCTGACGGGCGTTCTCCTGCATTTTCAATCTGTTCAATAACGTCCTCATCGTACTGCACTTCGTCTTGTCCTTTAACAAAGTTGACTATTGATTCTACTTCTTTGTCAGTTACAAAGGCACCCTGAACTCTGGCAGGTTTTGATGCGCCTATGGGACTGTACAGCATATCGCCTCGTCCCAACAGTTTTTCTGCACCGCCCATATCAATAATAGTTCTGCTATCTACATAAGAAGAAACCGCAAATGCAATACGTGACGGAATGTTAGCCTTGATTATACCTGTGATTACATCAACTGACGGACGCTGAGTTGCAATTACAAGGTGAATACCCGCAGCACGTGCCATCTGTGCAAGTCGGCAGATACTGTCTTCAACATCGTGGGGGGCAACCATCATAAGGTCAGCCAACTCGTCGATAATAATAACAATCTGAGGCAGTTCTTCCTTATCGTTTTCTTTTGCAAAAACGTTATAACCTTTTAAATCCCTTACGTTGTTGTCCGCAAACAGTTTATATCTGTTTGTCATTTCGTTAACCGCCCACTGCAGCGCACCTGCGGCTTTTCTCGGGTCGGTTACAACGGGAATTAAAAGATGGGGAATTCCGTTATATACACCAAGTTCAACAACTTTGGGGTCAATCATTACAAGTTTAACCTCGTTTGGTGTCGCCTTATATAATATGCTTGTTATAAGTGTGTTAATACATACAGATTTACCTGAGCCTGTAGAACCTGCAATCAGAAGGTGAGGCATTCTTGCAATATCACCGATAACAGGTTTTCCCGAAATGTCTTTACCAAGAGCAAATGCAAGTTTACTTGGGAACGCCGCAAATTCTTTTGTTCCCAGTACCTCTCTTATATAAACTGCACTTAAAATCTCGTTTGGCACTTCAACACCGATTGCAGATTTTCCCGCAATTGGCTCAATTCTAACACCTGATGCCGCAAGATTTAAAGCAATATCGTCTGCAAGGTTTGTAATTTTTGAAATCTTTACTCCTGCGCTTGGTTGCAGTTCGTATCTTGTAACTGTAGGACCTTTGCTGTAATCCACAATTTTTGCATCTACGCCGAAAGACTTAAGTGTATCGATAAGTCTTTTTGCAGTACGCTCTAACGCCTCCTGTGCAGAAGCAGACTGTTTTTCACCCTCGCGAAGAAGCGATAAATCAGGGAAAATATAGTCAATGTTTTCGTGTTTTATTTCTATTTCAACTGCTTCTGTTTCCTCTTTCTTTTTGCCTTTTGGAAGAAGTGAAGTTTCTGCCGCAATATCTATAGCTTCGGTAATAGCCTCCTGGTCGGGCTCTTTTGTAACCATAACTTCGTCAAGGACAGGAGTCTTTTCTTCCTCTTTTTGATTTTGTTTGGCAATCTTTTCTACTTCTTCAAGTTCTTTTTCAAAATCAAAAATTTTCTTTTTGATTTCTTTGTATTCTTTCTTCATTTCTTTGGGTAGTTTTGCGGGAACTTCTTTTTCTTCTTCCTCTTCATAAACATCGTCATCTTCATAGAATTTCTCCGCAATGCCCTCATATACCGTCTTTGCAACTTTTGTAACTGAAATTTCAAAAATTACTATTACAAATATTATAATCAAAGTAGCAAAAACTATTATAGCACCCCAGAAACTGCATAAGGAATGAATAGGCTGCGATAAATATCCACCTATAATTCCTCCGCCCACTGCTTCTTTTCCAAGTGCCCAGTAGTTGCCTTCAAAATTGTTTTGTGTAACGTTCCAGAAAGCACTTATAAATGCAAGTAATAATCCAAGCATTATATATTTGCTTTTATATCTGGTCACGTCTCTTTTCACAATAAAATGAATACCTGCTCCAAGTAATACAAAACTGAAAATATATGCAGGTGCACCAAAAAGGCCCATAAAAAATCCTTTTATGTATGAGCCTAATGGGTCTATAGCAGTTGTGAAAAAACTAAGCCCCATAAGTATTGAAACGGCAATAATTACAAGACAAACTATCTCGTAATTCACCTTTTTTTGTTTTCTTCTCGGTGCATTTCCCGAAGATTTTCTTACTTTTTTACCCGCTGTACGAGCCATTTTATCCCTCCGAATAGGGTGACAGAAGCTATCCGAACCTCGATTTTCAAAGGTTAATTTTGGCCTCTGCCACGTTAAAATACTCGGTAATCCGTCAGGATTACCTGCGT
>CALDNB010000111.1 GCA_937914775.1 uncultured Clostridia bacterium | reverse complement strand
CGGCATGGCCCTCACCGTGGACGAGGACGGCAACGCCTGCCTCAACCTTGGCCCGCAGGCGGATGAGCTGCTCTCCCACGAAACACCGGCACCTGTTGTTTCCCCGGAGCCCATCGATGTTCCCATGCCGGAGCCCATTGTACTGGAACCGGAAGTCACAACTGACGAATCCACAGTGGAAGATCCGGGAACTGTCGAGCAGCCCGTTGATGGGATTGATGAATTTGCCGACGGCGAGCCTGCTGCCGATGAGACACCGGAAGATAAAAAATCTGACACATCATTTGAAGAAGATGAAGAGGAAGTAGTACAAGAAGCGTAAATTATAAGATAAAGGAGTTTTTAAATATGATTTCAGCAAGTGCTGTAAAAGAATTGCGTGAAGTTACAGGCTGCGGTATGATGGACTGTAAAAAAGCGCTTACAGAAACTAACGGTGATTTTGAAAAAGCGATAGATTTTTTGCGTGAAAAAGGTTTGGCAACTGCTCAGAAAAAAGCAGGAAGAATTGCTTCAGAAGGTCTTGTTGACATTGTTATCGACGGTAACGTTGGTGCAATGGTAGAAGTTAACTCTGAAACAGACTTCGTTGCTAAAAACGAAGAGTTCCAGACACTTGTTAAAAATATTGCAAAACAGGTTATTGCTACAAACCCTGCAGATGTAGATGCTTTGTTGGATTCTAAATTCGTTGACGACAACTCTGTAACAATCAAAGATATGTTAACAGAAAAAATCGCAAAAATCGGCGAAAATATGAATTTGAGAAGATTTGCAAGATATGAAGGCGGCGTTGTAGGTTATATCCACGCAGCAGGCAGAATCGGTGTTATGGTTAAAATCGAAGGCGATATGACAAGCGAAGATGTTAAAACTGCAGCAAAGGATTGCGCTATGCAGATTGCGGCTATTAATCCATTATATAAAGATCAGGACAGCGTTCCTGCAGAAGATGTTGAAAAAGAAAAAGCAATCATTATTGCTCAGATTAAAGAAGATCCCAAAAATGCTTCTAAACCTGACAACATTATTGAAAAAATGGTTGGCGGTAAAATCAACAAATTCTATGAACAAAACTGCTTATTGCAACAGGCATTTGTTAAGGACGACAGCATAACAGTAGGTAAATACCTTGAATCAAAAGGTGTTAAATTACTTGACTATGTAAGATTTGAAAAAGGCGAAGGTCTTGAAAAGAAATCAGACAACTTTGCCGAAGAAGTTGCAAGTATGACAAAATAATTTGTCTTTACGAAATATAAGGAGGTAGAAAAGTATGCTTCAGACATATCAACCTAAAAAACGTCAGAGAAAAAAAGTTCACGGCTTCAGACAGAGAATGTCAACAGCCAACGGAAGAAAAGTTTTGGCACGTCGCCGTTTAAAAGGTCGTGCAAAAATTTCAGCGTAGTAATTAATTACTGTACGGTTTGGACATAATTGTTTGTCCAAACCGTGCTTTGTTTACTAAAAATTATGAAAAAGACTTATTCACTTAATCAAAATACGATTTTCCGTCGTTTGTACTATAAAGGTCAAACGGTACACAGTAAATTTTTTACTTTGTATTACAAAAAATCCAATAACAAGCCCTATAACCGTCTTGGGTTTACAGTTAGCACGAAACTTGGAAAAGCAGTTGTGAGAAACAGAGTAAGAAGACTGCTTTATGAAAGTTTCCGACTTTATGAAGAAAAATTAAAGACGGGATATTATATGGTAATTTCAGCAAAACATAAAATTGTAGGTGCTGATTTTTACAGTATTGACCAGGAAATATTAAGGGCTCTTGAGAAAGCAGATTTATTTGACAATGAAAAAACTGATAGTATCACTGATTAAATTTTATCAAAAGTTCATTTCGCCACTAAAAAAACCTTGTTGCAGATTTTATCCCACCTGCTCGGCTTATTGCCTTGAGGCGGTAGAAAAATACGGCGCATTAAAAGGCGGATGGATGTCTGTAAAACGGATTTGCCGTTGCCATCCCTGGAATAAAGGCGGGTATGACCCTGTGCCGTGATACTTATTTTGGAGGAAATATGAGCACATTTATAAAACCTTTCGGAGCATTTTTGAAGTTTTTATATGACTTAACAGGCAACTACGGTTGGGCTTTGATTATATTTACAGTTGTAATCAATATGTTGTTGTTGCCACTTAATATAAAACAACAAAAATCTTCAGTTGCTATGCAGAAAATTCAGCCTAAAATGGTTGAAATTCAGAAAAAATATGAGTATGACAAAGAAAAGCAAAGTCAGGAAATGATGAAGCTTTATAAAGAATATAACATTAATCCTATGAGCGGATGCTTACCCCTTTTGATACAATTACCCATTATTCTTATTTTGTATCAGGCGGTATTAAAACCACTTACTTATATGTTTGGACCTGCTTCGGGCTTTACTCCTGAAGTAATAAGCAATTTAATGGAATTGGGAAAAGAAATTACAGGTAAAGCAGTTACTTCTGAAATTGCACTTTTCTCTATGGTTGACCAGTTGGGAAGTGCATGGCCTGCCGCTGCAGGAACTATTAACTTTAACTTCTTTGGTCTGGCGTTAGAACAAGTTCCTCAGATTTCAGTTCCGTCACTACTTTGGATAATTCCCGTACTTTGCGGTCTTACAACTTATGCACTGTCAGCAATGACTACTGCACAATCTGCACAAAATTCATCAGGTAATGACCAGACTGCAAACACAATGAAGTCTATGCAGACATTTATGCCGTTTATGACAGCATTTTTTGCATTCACTTTACCTGCAGCACTTGGTTTTTACTGGACAATCAGTAACTTAGTAAGAATGGCACAACAATTCTTTTTGAATAACAAAATGAAAAAAGAAATTGAAAAAGAAAAAGAGGCGAAAGCCAACGAGCCAAAACAAACGGTTCACCCATCACAAAAGAAAAAGAGGAGAAAATAATGACTGAACGTATAGAATTTGTTGCAAAAACGGTTGACGAAGCCGTTATGAATGCAATGAAACATTTTAATACTACAAGAGACAGAATTAATGTCCGAATAGTAGAAGAAGGCTCAAAAGGTCTGTTCGGTTTTGGTGCAAAAGATGCAAAAATCGTTGCAGCACTAAAAGACATTACCGAAATACCCCAGCCCAAAAAGGCAGAGCCAAAAAAGAAAGCAGAGCCAAAGAAAAAGGCAGAACCGAAAGTGGAAACAAAAGAGGAAGAAGAGCAACCGAAAAGACCTGCTCCTGCACCTGTTACAGAAGAGGCCGCAAAGCACGGCGAAGTTGCCGCTTTGGAATTTATAAACGGTTTAATCAGTTCTATGGGTCTTGACTGTACTGCTACAACAGAAGTACAGACAGACTGTGTAAAAGTAGTTTTACACGGCGAAGACGTAGGAACACTAATCGGCAGACGTGGCGACACATTGGACTCTGTTCAGTACTTAACAAATCTTTATGTTAATAAAAAACGTAAAGGTGACGATTACTGCAGAATAATCGTTGATTCAGAAACATACCGCGCAAAAAGACAAGAAACACTTGTACGCCTTGCAAACAGTATGGCTGCAAAAGCAACAAAATACCGCAAGGATATGTCTTTTGAGCCAATGAATCCTTATGAAAGAAGAATTATTCATTCTGCATTGCAGGATAAACCAAACATTAAAACAAAAAGCGTTGGGGAAGAGCCAAACCGCCGAGTAGTTGTAATGTACAAAAAATAAATATTTAAGGCCGTCTCGAAATAGTGAAGGTGCGTAAAATTTACGCAGGGGATAAAGCCAAAAAATGTGCACAGGCACTTTTATTGGGTTTTGCTATTTTAAGACGGCTTCGTTTTTTGAGAGGGAAAAAATATGACTATTGCAGCAATTGCCACACCTAATATGACAGGTGGTATAGGAATAATAAGAATATCAGGGGAAAAGGCTATAGAAATTGCGTCAGGTCTGTTTTATGGCAAAGATGTAAAAACAATGGAAAGCCACAAAATGCACCTTGGTAAAATAAAAGTAAATAACGAAACCGTTGATAGTGCCCTTGTATGTGTGTTTAAAGCACCGAACAGTTACACAGGAGAAGACGTGGTGGAATTCCATTGTCACGGAGGTATTGCAGTATGCAAAACAGTCCTTGACGCTGTGTATAAAAACGGTGCAGTTCCTGCAGGTCCCGGTGAATTTACCAAACGTGCTTTTTTAAACGGCAAGATGGATTTGTCTCAGGCAGAGGCGGTTGCTGACCTTATAAATGCACAAACTGAAAAGCAGGTTACAGTTGCCGCATCTCAACTTGATAAGGCGTTGTCGGGAGAAATATCGACTCTTCGCCAAAAACTGATTGATGCGACTGCACACGTTATGGCTACAATGGATTATTCCGAAGAGGGCGTAGAGCCAATGGAATATGACGAACTGACTGATATTTTAAAACATTGCCTTAATGAAACGGAGAAACTAATCAGAACTTCAGATAACGGCAGAATTATCAGTGACGGTGTAAATGTGGCAATAGTCGGCTCACCAAATGCGGGGAAATCAAGTCTTTTAAATGCAATACTTGGTGAGGACAGAGCAATAGTTACAAATATAGAGGGCACAACAAGAGACGTACTGGAAACTGCGGTTAATATAAGAGGCTTAAAACTTATTTTATTTGACACTGCAGGTATAAGGGAAAGCGATGACACCATTGAACAAATAGGTATAAAGCGTTCAAAAGAAACACTGGAGAAAGCAGACATCGTATTTTTTGTTGTTGACGGTAACAAGGGAATGACGGCAGAGGAAACAGAAATTGCAAATATGGTAGATAAGAAAAAAACCTTGCTTGTAATTAATAAATCTGACCTTGCACAACAAAAAATTGACAGCCACGGATACTTAGGCTGTGTAGTAGTATCTGCAAAAAATGCAGAGGGATTTGACGGTCTTTACGATTTGATATACGAAAAATACGGACAGATAGATATAAAGGAAAAAGCGGTAGTAACAAACCCAAGGCACAAAGAAAGCCTTATAAGAGCAAACTCCTTAATAGGTGAGGCACTAAATGATATTGGTGCATTTGCGCCCTTTGACATAGTGTTAAGCAGTGTTGAACTTTCCATTTCCGCGTTGGGCGAAATTGGTGGAGAAACGGTAAGCGAAGAGATTATAGACAATATATTTTCAAAATTCTGTGTAGGAAAATAGGTGAGAAGATGGAAAAATACATAGCAGGAGATTTTGACGTAGCAGTAGTAGGAGCAGGACACGCAGGTTGCGAAGCGGCTCTTGCCTGTGCACGACTTGGTCTTAAAACCATAGTATTTGCAATAAATTTAGACAGTATAGGAAATATGCCCTGTAACCCCAGTATCGGCGGTACTGCAAAAGGACATCTTGTAAGAGAGATTGATTCCCTTGGCGGTGAGATGGGTAAAGCGGCAGACGCTACATTTATCCAGTCCCGAATGTTAAACAAGGGAAAAGGTCCTGCAGTTTATTCACTTCGTGTCCAGTCAGACAGACAAAGATACAAAATGTATATGAAGGACACTTTGGAAAAGCAGGAAAACCTGTATATAAAACAGGGCGAAGTTGTTGAAATACTTCACGAGGGTAATAAAGTTACAGGGGTAGTGTCCCATACAGGCGCAGTTTATAATGTAAAAGCAGTAATAATTGCAAGCGGAACATATCTGGGCGGCAGAATAATTATTGGTGACGTTTCTTACGAGGGCGGTCCCGACGGAATGTTCCCTGCTACAAAAATGACTGACAGTCTGCTTGAAATGGGCGTAAAACTAATGCGTTTTAAAACAGGTACTCCTGCAAGGGTAAACGCCAACACAGTTGATTTTTCCAAGTTTGAAGTACAACACGGTGACGACGACATTGTACCCTTCTCTTTTGAGACTACAAAAGCGGGAGAAAACAAAGTGGATTGCTATTTGTCTTACACCAACGAGGAAACTCATAACGTAATAAGACAAAACCTGCACCGTTCCCCACTTTACAGCGGTAATATAAAGGGAATAGGGCCAAGGTACTGTCCGTCAATAGAAGACAAAATAGTAAGATTTTCCGACAAGCCAAGACACCAGTTCTTTTTAGAGCCGATGGGACTTGATACTAATGAAATATACGTTCAGGGACTTTCTTCGTCACTTCCCGAAGATGTGCAGGTGGCATTTTTACGAACAATACCGGGACTTGAAAATGTGCATCTTATGAGAACGGCGTATGCTATTGAGTACGACTGCATTGACCCCACACAGTTGTTGCCAACACTGGAATTCAAAGAGATTTCAGGACTGTATGGTGCAGGGCAGTTTAACGGAAGTTCAGGTTACGAGGAAGCGGCGGCACAAGGTCTTATGGCAGGAATAAATGCCGCACGAAAGATAAAGGGACAAACTCCTTTTGTTCTGTCAAGAGCAGAGGCGTATATAGGCGTTCTTATTGACGATTTGGTAACAAAAGGAACTAACGAGCCCTACAGAATGATGACTGCAAGGGCAGAACATCGGCTTTTATTAAGGCAGGATAATGCAGACATCCGTCTTACCCCTTACGGCAAGGAAATAGGACTTATAACTGATGAGAGATACGAGAAATTCCTTGATATGAAATCCGCTATTGAAAAGGAAATAAAGCGCCTTGAAAAGCAGACAGCATCACCAAGTGCAAAGGTTAACGAGTATCTTAGAAAGTACGGAAGTACCGAAATTTCAACAGGTATTCACCTTGTAGAGTTGGTACGCCGTCCTGAACTTACTTACCAGTCTTTAAGTGAAATTGACAACAATTTCCCAAATTATCCCAAAGTTATTGCAAACCAGATAGAGATTACAGTTAAATACGAGGGGTATATAAAAAGACAGACAGAACAGGCAGAGGCAGTTAAAAAGTTAGATAACAAAAAGATACCTGAAACTTTAAATTATGATGATGTTTACGGCTTAAGAATTGAAGCAAGACAGAAGTTAAATCAGTTTAAGCCAACTTCTGTGGGACAGGCATCACGTATTTCAGGAGTATCCCCTGCAGATATTGCAGTATTATTAGTACATCTTGGTAAATAATATAAATAGCGGTGCTTTTTTAGTTGACTAATTATAGAAAAAGGTGTATTATTATAAGTGGCAAGGAGGGTTAAAAATTGATATATGTTGATAATGCAGCAACAACAAAAATGAGTAAAGAAGTGTTAGACAGTATGATGCCGTATTTAACGGACTGTTACGGAAATGCTTCTTCTATATACAGTTTTGGTCAGCAAAACAGAGAGGTAATTGAAAATGCAAGAGAGACAATTGCCGGTTTAATCGGTGCAAAACCCGGTGAAATATTTTTTACCGGTTGCGGAAGCGAAGCGGATAACTGGGCAATTTTCGGTGCAGCACGAAAAAATGTAAAAAAGGGTAAACACTTAATCACCTCTGTAATTGAGCATCACGCAGTTTTGCATTGTTTCCAGCAGTTGGAAAAAGAGGGTTTTACAGTTACTTATATTCCCGTTAACAGCGATGGTTTGGTTAGCGTTGATGACGTTAAAAATGCCATCACTCCCGAAACTACTCTTATTTCAATAATGATGGCAAATAACGAAATCGGCACAATTCAGCCCATAAAAGAAATTGCACAGATTGCAAAAGAGAACAACATTGTTTTTCATACAGACGCAGTACAGGCAGTAGGGCATATTCCCGTAAACGTGGAAGATTTGGGAGTTAATCTGCTTTCTGTATCCGCACATAAATTTGAGGGCCCGAAAGGCGTCGGCTTTTTGTATGTTAAAACGGGCACATGGTTAAGCCAACTTATGTACGGCGGTGCTCAGGAAAGAAACAGACGTGCAGGAACAGAAAATGTTGCAGGTATCGTTGGTATGGCTACAGCACTTAAAATTGCAGTAGAAAATCTTGATGCCAATATGAAAAAGTGCTATGAATTAAGAGAACGCTTTATTGACGGCGTACTTTCCAAAATAGAGCATTGCAGATTAAACGGAAGCAGAACAGAAAGACTTCCCGGAAATGCAAATATTTCTTTTGAGTTTATTGAGGGTGAAAGTTTATTATTATCCCTTGATTTGGTGGGTATTGCGGCGTCAAGCGGCTCTGCTTGTACCAGCGGTTCTTTAGACCCCTCACACGTGCTTTTAGCAATAGGTCTTCCTCACGCCATTGCTCACGGCTCACTAAGAGCGTCTTTCTCACACAGAAATACGTCAGAGGAAGTTGACAAGATTATAGAGGAATTAGTAAAGATTGTGCAAAGGTTAAGAGATATGTCTCCTTTGTACGAAGATTATTTGAAAGGGAAGAAATAATATGTACAGTGAAAAAGTAATGGACCATTTTTCAAATCCCAGAAATGTTGGAGAACTTGAAAATGCAAACGCCGTAGGTGAAGTAGGTAACGCTAAATGCGGCGATATTATGAAAATATATATGTTTATTGAAGACGATATCATTAAAGATATAAAATTCAAGACTTTTGGTTGCGGTGCCGCTGTGGCAACCAGCAGTATGGCAACAGAACTTGTAAAAGGAAAAACTATCAAAGAGGCACTTGAACTTACCAACAAAGCAGTTGTGGAAGCATTGGACGGACTACCGCCCGTTAAAATGCACTGCTCTGTTTTAGCGGAGGAGGCAATCCGCTCCTGTCTTGCAGATTATTATAAAAGACAGGGCATAGACCCAACACCTATTGTGGGTTGCAGTTGTAATTGTGAAGAGTGCCATGCTCACCACCATGAGTAAGGTTTTAGTAGGAATGAGCGGCGGTGTGGATAGTTCTGCATCTGCCGTTTTTTTACTTAAAGCAGGATATGAGGTAGCGGGAGTCACTATGAAACTCTGGGAAAGTGACGAGGTTGGTTGCCACCAGAACACCGTAGCCGATGCAAAAGCAGTTGCGGATAAACTTGGAATACCTCACTATACTGTTGACTTTACAAAACAGTTTAAAGAAAATGTAACAGACAATTTTGTTGAAAGTTACCTTTTGGGGCACACACCAAACCCTTGTGTAAACTGTAATCAGTACCTGAAATTCGGTGCAATGTTAAAGTACGCCGAAGAGATAGGTGCGGACTATATTGCTACGGGACACTATGCAAAAGTTGAAAAAGTCGGGGACAGATATCTTCTTAAAAGATGCGGTGACCAGAGTAAGGACCAGACATATTTTTTATATACACTTACACAGCACCAACTGTCTAAAGTTATTTTTCCACTTTGTGATATTACAAAATCGGAGACCAGGGAAGTCGCAAAAGAACTGGGACTATCTGTTGCAGATAAAAAGGACAGTCAGGAAATATGCTTTATTCCCGATGACGATTATGTAAGATATATTACAGATTTAAAAGGACCTCAGAAAAAAGGTGACTTTATATTAAAAGACGGAACAGTTGTGGGACAGCATCAGGGAATTATAAACTACACTATCGGTCAGCGAAAAGGACTTGGAATAGCACTTAACAGGCCCGTTTATGTTACCGACATTGATGCAGTTAATAATACTGTAACCCTCGCTGACAACCAGGACTTGTTCGGCACAACGCTTTATGCAGAAAAAATGAATTACATTCCTTTTGATGCACCAAAAGAGCCATTTTTCTGTACGGGGAAAATAAGATACAGAACTACTGATTATCCCTGCACAGTTTATCCTGACGGAGATAATGCAAAAATCGTATTTGATACGCCACAGAGGGCTATAACAAAAGGACAGTCCGTAGTGCTTTATGACGGCGACATAGTAATAGGCGGAGGAATTATTAATGGTTGATACCACCTTTTCAAATTTAAACGACAAACAACGGGAAGCGGTTTTTAAAACTGATGGCCCCGTGCTTATTTTAGCAGGTGCAGGAAGCGGAAAAACCACCGTTTTAATTAACAGAGTTGCATATTTAATAGGCGTACAAAACGTACGCCCCTATGAAATACTTGCAATCACATTTACCAACAAGGCGGCACAGGAACTTAAAAACAGACTGACCTCAATGCTTGGTGATGCAGGTAACGATGTTTTTGCATCAACTTTTCACTCTATGTGCGTGAAATTTTTGCGCCGTGATATAGACAAACTGGGATACAAAAGAGACTTTAATATTTTTGACAGAGCAGACCAGTTGACTGTTGTAAAAGAGTGCATAAAGGAACTTAATATTGACGATAAAATGTTTCAACCAAAATCACTTATTAACGAAATTTCAAGGGCAAAGGACGAAATGAAGTTTCCGAAAGATATGAAAAATGATTTTGCGACAGATTACAGACTAAACATTATTGCAGATGTTTATGAATTGTATCAGGAAAAACTGAAAAAATATAACGCTCTTGATTTTGACGATATAATTATGCTTACCGTTAAACTGTTTGAAGAAAACGATGATGTTCTTTCCTACTATCAGCGGAGATTTAAGTATGTGATGGTAGATGAGTATCAGGATACAAACCACGCCCAGTACAGACTGGTAACATTACTTGCGGCAGGGCATAAAAACATCTGCGTTGTAGGTGATGACGACCAGAGTATATATAAGTTCCGAGGTGCAAACATTGAAAACATACTGTCCTTTGAAAAACAGTATGAAAACTGCACGGTTATTAAATTAGAACAAAACTACCGTTCAACGGGAAATATTTTAGATGCTGCAAACGGAGTTATTAAAAACAACAGAGGAAGAAAGGGCAAAACTCTGTAGACTGATTGCGGTGATGGTGAAAAAATATCTTTTTACCGTGCTACAAACGAGCACGACGAGGGTTATTACATTGCTGAGCAGATTATAAATATGACAATAGACGGCTACAACTACAACGATTTTGCGGTGTTGTACCGTACTAATGCCCAGTCCCGCGTTATAGAAAATATGCTTATACAAAACGCTGTTCCCTACCGCGTCCTTGGTGGTTTAAGGTTCTTTGACCGAAAGGAAATCAAAGACGTTTTAGCATACGTTAAACTGATAAACAATCCTCAGGACAATGTTAACTTTAAAAGAATTATTAACGAGCCAAAAAGAGGAATAGGCGCAAAAACAGTATCAAACTGCGAAGAAATTGCAAACGCCAGAGGTATAAGTA
>CALDNB010000110.1 GCA_937914775.1 uncultured Clostridia bacterium | reverse complement strand
CCAAGGAGGTTTTCCTTTGCTTCGTCTTCCGTTACCAAAAGTCCTATTCTTATAATTTTAATGTTATTTTTATCAAAAATGTCTTTTACATCTTTACATATATCTACTGCCTGTTCAACAGTTAAGGGCACAAATTCTCCTGATTTATACAACTCCGCCATAGGGGTATTGTTAAAAACCAAAGTAGGATAAATTCTTACAAAATCAGGATTTAATGCTGCGATTTCACTTGCTGTATAAATCGATTTTTCCTTGCTGTCTCCAATTAAACCCACCATCATCTGAAGTCCTAAATTAAAGGGATACTTCCTTATTAACGAAACTGCATCTGCAACCTGTTTTGCACTGTGTCCTCTGTTATTCTTAATAAGCACATCCTCGCACATAGACTGAACCCCAAGTTCAATGTCCGTAACACCGTAATTAAGCAGATTTTCAAGGATTGTGTCTGTTATTGCATCAGGTCTTGTGGAAAGCCTTATTCCGTGAACAAGCCCTTTGTCTTTGTACTTTTTAGCCACTTCCAAAAGACTGCACTGCAAGTCAAAATCAATTGCAGTAAAACTTCCGCCGTAAAAAGCGATTTCCACAAAGTTTTTAGTACTGTCAATGGTAGATAAATATTTTAATACTGTTTCCTCAGCCACTTTTGGGGTTACATCTTCGACTTGTCCCGTAATATGCTTTTGATTACAAAAGGAACATTGATGGGGGCACCCTTTATGAGGAACAAAAATTGGGATTATTTTATATTTCCCCATTGTTTCTTAAAAGCAACATAAGAGCGTTTTTAGCGGCATTTTGCTCTGCATCTTTTTTGCTTCTTCCTTTACCGTCAGCCAAGAACTTGCCGTCAATATGAACTGCCGCAACAAAAACTTTGTTGTGTTCAGGTCCTGATTCACTTACCCCCACATAAGTCGCGTGACTGTCTTTTTGCTGAACTAATTCCTGAAGTTTAGTTTTGTAGTCTTCAAATATAACTTTACCTTTTCTTGCATTTTCAATATTTTCTCCAAGAAAATCGAATACGAATTTTCTTGCAGGGTCCATTCCGCCGTCTAAATAAATAGCCGCAAGAACAGATTCAAATACATCAGCCAAAATAGACGGGCGTGTTCTTCCGCCCGTCATATCTTCTCCCTTACTAAGTCTTAAATATTTTCCAAATTCAAGTTTGTTTGCAACTTGCTCCAAAGACCTCTCGCAAACAATAGCAGAACGAAGTTTTGAAAGCCCTCCCTCGGGAAGTTCAGTAAAATTATTATATATGTAGTCGCTTACAATATAGGACAAAATACTGTCTCCCAAAAACTCAAGACGTTCATAACTATCCACTTTGTGCTCATTTGCATAGGAACTGTGAGTAAGTGCAGTTATAAGTAAGTTTTCATTATTAAATTGGTAATTAATATTTAAACCAATCATATTATATTATTGCAATTTCTCCTTAACGTAGTTTACAGCATCGCCAACAGTTGAAATACCTTCAACGTCTTCATCGGGAATTTCAATATCAAATTCCTGCTCCATTGCCATTATAAGTTCAACCAAATCAAGAGAATCCGCACCTAAATCTTCAATTAAAGAAGTATCTAATGTAATATCAGATTCTTTTACTCCAAACTGCTCAACAAGAGCATTTTTTATTGTTTCAAATTCCATAAATTTACCTCCGTTATTATATTAATATATTTATATTATATCGACATAAGCAATTAGTCAAGACTTTTTTATATATTACGCTCAATTGCGCCTACAACATCTTTCTTTGCAAATTCAGAAGCCTGTCTTATGGCATTGTAAAATGCCTCGGCTTTTGAACTGCCGTGGGCCTTTATAACTACGCCGTTTACCCCAAGAACAGGAGCGCCGCCAAACTTGTCTGAATTAAGTATGTCTTTAATATTTTTAATACCTTTTGCCAGTATCAAAGCACAAATTTTCGTCAAAATGTTTTTAGTAAGCATTTCTTTAATAAGTCCTGAAAAAAACTTTGCAGTACCTTCGGTGGTTTTAATAAATACGTTGCCTGAAAAACCGTCAGTTACCAAAACATCTGTAACACCATTCAAAATTTCACGGGCTTCAATGTTACCAATGAAATTAATATCCGTTTCTTTTAATAAAGCGTATGCTTTCTTTGACATTTCATTACCTTTTGTTTCTTCAACACCATTATTTAAAAGACCGATTTTGGGATTATCAACTCCCATTAATGCTTTAGCATAGGCATTTCCCATTATAGCAAACTGTTGTAAAAAATCTTCGGTACAGTCTGCGTTTGCACCGCCGTCCATCAAAAGTGTATAGCCTTTTTTGGTAGGAATAATAGCACCAAGAGCCGCACGTCTTATGCCTTTTATTCTTTTAACTATAAGTGTTGCACCGCTTATAACCGCACCTGTGCTTCCTGCAGAAACAAAAGCATCTCCCTGCTTTTCGGAAAGCATCTTTAAACCTACAACTATTGAGGAGTCTTTTTTAGTTCTTATTGAATTAACAGGGTCGTCGTCACAGTCAATTACTTCTTCGGTATGTACTAAACTAATCTTGTCATTTAAAGGCATTTCTATTTTATTTTTGTCACCAACAAGAATAACTTCAACACCAAGTTTTTCTACAGCCAAAAGGGCACCTTTTACTACTTCTGCAGGAGCGTTGTCACCGCCCATTGCATCAACTATTATCTTCATAAGGCACCTCCTAATCTACATTTTTAAACAAATTAATGTTTTTAATTAAATATTCTGCACCTGAATAAACAGTCATAATTACCGCAAGTGTCATAAGAATAAATGAAAGCGCGAAAGGTAAAAGATAAATTCTGTCAATTAACATTGCAATAATTGCAAATAACTGAATTACAGTTTTAATTTTACCCGACGTTCCTGCAGCAATAACTTTACCGTCAGAAATTGCCAGAATACGGATACCTGTAACCATAAATTCTCTGAAAGTAATAATTATTACATACCAGGGATTTAAAGCACCTGTAAAGCATAAGCAAATCAGTGCTGCAGTAACCAGCATTTTGTCTGCAAGGGGGTCTGCAAATTTGCCGAAATTTGATACTAAATTATATTTTCTTGCAATATGCCCGTCAACAAAATCTGTAAATGACGCAAGAGCAAAAACAACGGTACATAGAATTTTACCTAAAGTTGAGTCGCAGTATAAAAATAAAGCGATGAAAACAGGTATCATTATTATTCTTAAAATTGTAAGTTTGTTTGGTAAATTCATAATCAATCAACCTTTCTGTAACCGAATAAATCGTAATCAATGTAGTTTTCAATTACTACCTCTACAAAAGTACCCTCAGGAATTCTTTCCTTTGACGTAAAGAAAACTTTTCCGTCAATATCAGTTGAGTCTGCCTCGGTTCGTCCGTAGTGTTGTTTTATAATAGTATCATATCCCTCTACTAAAACTGTGACAGTTGTACCTGTTTTTGCAGATGAAATCTCATCAATTACATCGTCTTGTGCAAACATAAGCATTTCCTGACGCTGTATTTTTACTTCCTCGTCTATTTGTCCGTCCATATTGGCTGCAGGTGTATCTTCTTCACAGGAATAGGTAAATACCCCAAGACGCTCAAATTTGTACTGCTTAATAAAATCAAGCATCTCACTGTACTGTTCGTCTGTTTCACCGGGGAAACCAGTAATCAAAGTAGTTCTTATTGTAATTCCGGGAATTTTTTCTCTTAACTTTTCTATAACAGAAACAATTCCCTCTTTTGTATCTTTTCGTCCCATTCTTTTTAAAACTTCGTTGTTGCAGTGCTGAATGGGAATGTCAATGTATTTGCATATTTTTTCGTTATTTGCCATAACATCGATTAATTTGTCGGTAATTCTTTCGGGATAGCAGTAATGAATACGTATCCAGGATAATCCGTCAATTTTGCAAAGTTCCTCTAAAAGTTCAGGTAATTTGCCTTCGCCGTATAAATCAATACCGTAACAGGTTGTGTCCTGCGCAATAACAATTAATTCTTTAACGCCGTTTTGTGCAAGTTCTTTTGCCTCGCTTACAAGTTCTTCTATAGGTCTGCTTTTAAAACCGCCTCTTATAGAAGGAATAACACAGTAAGTACAGTGATTGTCGCACCCGTCTGCAATCTTTAAATATGCAGTATAAGGAGGTGTCTGTAACATTCTTTTTGTAGTTAAGTGACTGTAACTTCTGTCGCATAAAACCACATTGTCGTCACTGTTAATTACATCAACAAGTCTGTCGTATTCACCAACGCCCACTACTGCATCAACTTCAGGCATTTCAGTTAAAATCTGTTCTTTGTAACGCTGTGCCATACAGCCTATAACAATTAATTTTTTTAAATTACCGTCAGTTTTCCACTGGGCAATATCCAGTATCGTTTCAATCGACTCTGTTTTTGCATCGTTAATAAAACAACAAGTGTTAACAATTACGACTTCTGCCTCTGACTCGTCTGCAATTATTTCAAATCCTGCGTCTTTTAACATTCCAAGAATGTTTTCAGTATCTACTAAATTTTTTGCACAACCAAGTGATGCGACTGCAATTTTCATAATTCATCCTCATATTCCAATACGTTATTTATCTGCTCGAAATCAAAGCCTTTTCGGCTAAAAAATCCAACAATTTTCTGTCTGTATTTATAATCACTTAACTTTGAAAAGTCGATATGACTTTCGGCAAGGTCTTTAATAACTTCGTCAAAATCAATATCAAGTTTACAAAAAGTATCTTCAATCACAAATTCGTCAACCCCTTTTAAAATAAGGTCGTGACGAATTCTTTTAGGACCGTGATGTTTAAATGTAACTGCATCTTTAATAAACTTTTCCGCATAGTCAGCATCATCCAAATACCCAAGCATCTTGTAATGATCTGCTACTTCCACGGCAATTTCTTCGCTGTATCCTTTACTTACAAGTTTATCTATAAGACCGCGATAAGTATAAGACACCTTGCCCATAAGTTTTACCGCAGTTACTTTTGCCTCGTATAGTATATCATTACTCGGCATCTAATTCACCGTCGTCAAATGAGCCTTCAACTGCATCAGGAGTTCCCTCTGCCGCAATTTTAGCCATAATTTCCTGCTTTAAGCGTTCCGCATCCTGTGGGTTGTCTTTAAAGTACTGTCTTGCACTTTCTCTTCCCTGACCAAGTTTAATATCACCATAGTTAAACCATGAGCCGCTTTTTTTACATAGTTTGAACATAATACCAAGGTCAATAAGGTCGCCCTCTTTAGAGATACCCTGACCGTACATAATGTCAAACTCTGCAATTTTAAATGGGGGAGCAACTTTGTTTTTAACAATTTTTGCTCTTGTTCTGTTACCGATAGGGCCTGAACTGTCCTTTAATGTAGCAATTCTTCTTACGTCAATACGTACTGATGCGTAGAACTTAAGGGCACGTCCGCCTGTTGTAGTTTCTGTAGGACCGCCGTAACCGCCTGTAGCAATTGTTGCTCTTAACTGGTTAATAAATACAACTATAGTATTTGATTTGTTAATAAGTCCGCTTAATTTTCTTAAAGCCTGAGACATAAGTCTTGCCTGCAAACCAACGTGAGCGTCACCCATATTGTCCTCTATTTCCTGCTTAGGAACTAAAGCCGCAACGGAGTCAACAACTACCAGGTCAACAGCACCGCTTCTTACAAGACATTCAGCGATTTCTAATGCCTGTTCACCGTTGTCAGGCTGAGAAACGATTAATTCGTCAGTATTTACCCCTAATGCACGGGCATATTTGGGGTCTAAAGCGTGTTCTGCGTCAATAAATGCAACAGTACCGCCGTTTTTTTGAATTTCAGAAGTAATATGGAGTGCAACGGTGGTTTTACCTGAAGATTCAGGTCCAAAGATTTCTACAATTCTTCCCTTTGGAATACCGCCTATGCCTAATGCAATATCTAATGAAATAGAACCTGTGGACACTGCTTCAACATTCATAGCAGTATGTTCGCCAAGACGCATAACTGCTCCTTTGCCGTATTTCTTTTCTATTTGTCCCATAGCAAGTTCCAGTGCTTTTTTTCTCTCTTCATTCATAATTTATATCCCTCCAAATACTATAATATTATAAATTCCAATCACCGTCAATGATTATTTTCAACAAAATCCGACACCATATTTAGTGCTTTTACAACTGCGCTTTTCCTTACTTCTTCCCTGTCACCTGTAAATATATTTTTCGTCACAACACCGTTAACACCGATATACACAAGTCCCACGGGCTTTTCCTCTGTACCTCCTGTAGGTCCTGCAATCCCTGTGATGCCAACACCTACGTCTGCACAGTTTACCTCTTTAACACCCATTGACATTTCATACGCCGTCTGTTCGCTTACAGCACCGTATTTTTGCAGCGTTTCTTCCTTTACTCCAAGATACTTCATTTTTGCATCGTTGGAATAAGTGACAATCCCTGCGTTAAAAACATCGGAACTTCCGCTGACTGCTGTAATTGCACCTGATAAAAGTCCCCCTGTGCAACTTTCCGCAGTGGAAATTGTAAGGTTATGTTTTTTTAATAAATCAACTACTTTACTAGCGTCTTTTAACAACAACAGTTTCAACTCCCTCTAGGGCTCTTTCCATCATTGGCTCTAAATCAAGTAAACTCTCGCTTTTCTTGATTTTTTCAAGAACAGGTTTTGTGTTAGGATGCTTCGGTGTAAATACCGTACAACAGTCCTCGTAAGGTAAAATAGAAGTTTCAAATGTGCCTATTTTTCGTGCGATTGTAATAATCTCGTCTTTGTCCATACCGATTACGGGACGGAAAACAGGCAAATCGGAAGCATCATCGGTTACGCCTAATGCCTGTATGGTCTGGGAGGCAACCTGACCTATGCTTTCACCTGTAATTAATCCCAAAGAGCCATTTTTCTTTGCAACGGAATTTGCTATATACATCATAATTCTTCGCATTATAACCGTCATTTGCTCTTGTGGGCACTTTTCATTTATTGCAAGTTGAATTTCTGTAAAAGGAACAATGTGAACATTGATTCTTCCGCAGTAGTCTGCAAGAATCTGTGCCAACTCAAGGACCTTTTCCTTTGCACGTTCGCTTGTATACGGATAACTGTAAAAATGAACTGCATCAATAGTTACACCACGTTTTGCAACCATATATCCTGCAACGGGACTGTCAATACCCCCTGACAAAAGCAAAGTTGCTTTGCCGTTAGTACCAACGGGCATACCTCCCACACCCTGAATTTTAGACATATAAATATACGCCGCAAAATCTCTTATTTCTACCATTACAAGTATGTCGGGATTGTGAACATCAACAGTTAAACTCGGGTTTGCATCTAAAATTGCACCACCTACCTCCATTGATACAACGGGAGATTTTATGGGGAAATTTTTATCTGCTCTTTTAGTTTCTACTTTAAAGGTATTTCCTTTTTCGTTTTTAATAAGTGTTGCCGCAAGTTCACAAATCTTGTCTAATTCCTTTGGAACGGTGTATGCAACAGTAGCGGAAACTATTCCAAAAACTTTAGACAATCTTACTGCAAGGTTGTCCATATCAACGCTGTCGTCTAACGCCTCTACATAAATGGTAGCCTGTGCTTTCCATATTTTTATTTTTTCACCAAAAGCACTTTGCTTTAAATTTTTAATAAGTGCGTCTTCAAATATAGGTCTGTTAAGACCTTTTAAAATGATTTCGCCGTATTTTAAAAGAATTACCTTTTTCATTTGTATTTCCTCCTGACAAATTTGTTTGCCAAAACTGCCGACTTTAAGCATTCGCAAAAATACTTTGCTTCTTCTATTGTATTTTCATTACAAAAACTCAACCTTATACTGCTTTCAACTGTGTCCTTACTAAGTCCCATAGATAATAGCACGTGGCTTAACTGTGGTTTGTTTGAGGAACATGCAGAACCTGATGAAACATATATACCATTTTGCTCCAGTAAGTGAAGAAGCGTTTCAGACTTAAAGCCAAGAACTGACAGATTTAAAATATATTTGGAATTTTCAAAATTCAACAGTTAAAAAAGTTCAATTAGAAAATGGGCAAAAGATATGAATTGTCATTTTAAAGGAGGTAACTTTCAAAGGGCTGCTGCTGCTAAGTCACTTCAGTCGTATCTGAC
>CALDNB010000109.1 GCA_937914775.1 uncultured Clostridia bacterium | reverse complement strand
CGAATCAGTTCAGAAAGAAATTATTGCCATAAGAGATGAACTGGGACTTAGCCAGTATAAATTCCCATGGGAGGACTAATAAATGGATATCAGACAGGAATCATTAAAAAAACATTATGAATGGAAGGGAAAAATTGAAGTTATTTCCCGTGCACCAATTAATTCAAGAGAGGACTTGTCTCTGGCATACACCCCCGGTGTTGCAGAGCCTTGTCTTGAAATAAACAAGGACATTTCAAAATCCTACGAACTTACACGCCGTTCAAACCTTGTGGCAGTTGTTACAGACGGAACAGCAGTCCTTGGTCTTGGTGACATCGGTCCTGAAGCAGGTATGCCCGTAATGGAGGGCAAATGTGCACTTTTTAAAGCCTTTGCCGATGTTGACGCATTCCCTCTTTGCATCAAATCAAAGGACGTAGATGAAATTGTCCGTACAATTTACCTTTTGTCAGGAAGTTTCGGTGGCATTAACCTTGAAGACATTTCGGCACCCCGCTGCTTTGAAATTGAACAGAAACTAAAAGAAATATGCGATATTCCGATTTTCCACGACGACCAGCACGGTACTGCTATCGTTGTTGCAGCGGCACTTATTAACGCATTAAAACTTGTTAAAAAGGAAATAGGCGAAGTTAAGGTGGTTATAAACGGTGCTGGTTCTGCAGGTATCGCTATCGGCAAACATCTTATGAATATGGGCGTTAAAAATCTTACATTCTGCGACAGATTCGGCATAATCTGCGAAGGAGATGAAAATAACAATCCTGCTCAGGAGGAAGTTGCAAAGGTTACAAACCTTCAGCATAAAAAGGGTACACTTGCCGATGCACTTGCAGGTGCTGATGTATTTATCGGCGTATCTGCACCAAACCTTGTAACCCCTGATATGGTAAAATCAATGGCGAAAGATGCGGTGTTATTCCCTATGGCGAATCCCACACCTGAAATTATGCCTGATGTTGCAAAAGCGGCAGGAGCAAGAGTTGTAGGTACAGGGCGTTCAGACTTCCCTAACCAGATAAACAACGTTCTTGCATTCCCCGGTATTTTCAGAGGTGCTCTTGACTGCAGAGCAATCTGCATAAATGAAGAAATGAAGGTTGCAACTTCTGTTGCACTTGCGTCATTGATTCCTGATGATGAGATAACAGAAGAAAACATAATTGCCCCTGCTCTTGACAAGAGGGTAGCACAGGTTGTTGCCGAGGCAGTTATAAAGACGGCTAAGGAAACAGGCGTAGCAAGAATATAAAATAATAGAAAAAGGTCTTTTGTGAAAAGACCTTTTTCTATTATTTTATGCCTTTTTCCTATCCCTGATTGTAAGCACTTGATTATTTTAACAAAAAATGTTATAATTTTTTATAAGCGAGGTGTATTAAGGTGAACGAAAAAATAATTGCAGCGGTAAGAAGCAGCGAGGAATTAAATGAGGCGTTAAAATCTGATGTAGGTATGATTTTTATGCTTGCCCCGAATATTGATGATATAAACGTACAGGCAAAACTTGTGCACGATGCAGGTAAAAAGTTCTTTATACATATAGACCTTGCTGAAGGAATAGGAAAAGACGAATACGGAATACGGTTTGCCAAAAAACTTGGTGTTGACGGAATTATAAGTACAAGAACAAATATAATTAAAATGGCTTCAAGAGTGGGAGTTTCTACTGTTCAGCGTTTCTTCATTGTGGATTCTCACTCGGTGGATACAAGTATTGAGGCGGCAAAACAGTCAAAAGCCGATATGATAGAAATAATGCCCGGAACTGTGGCAAAGGTAATAAAGAGAATGAAAGAAAAACTTGAAATGCCTATAGTCGCAGGAGGCTTGGTTGAAACTTACGCTGAAATTGACGAGGCAATTTCCTGTGGTGCGGCGGCAGTTTCAACAGGTAAAAAAGAATTCTGGAAATAAATTCTGTGGCTGTAGTAATTATAACTACAGTCCTGGGGGGACTTAAGTGTTAAAGACATTATTTAATGACAAAAAATTCTGGAGAACGGTATTTACTCTTGCCGTTCCCATTGGGATACAAAACTTACTGTCTGCATCTTTTACTTTGGTTGATACCCTTATGGTAGGACAACTGGGTGATGTAAGTCTTGCGGCAGTAGGTATGGCAGGACAATGGAGTTGGATACTCAGTTTCTTTACCTTTGGTATCTGTTCAGGGGCGTCTGTATTTTTCGCGCAGTATTTTGGTGAGCAGAACAAGGAAGGAATAGTTCATACCTACGGTGTGGCACTTGTATCGGGAATACTGTGCTCTCTGGTGTTTATGATGGTTGGTATTTTCTGTCCCCAACTTGTTATTAAAATATTTAACCGTACACCCGAAGTATTACAGGCAGGAACGGATTATCTTAGGATTGTTGCATATTCTTATCCTGCAATTCTTATGAATATACTTATTAACACTGTGCTTCGTTCTACTCACAGAGTAAAACTGCCTATGATTGTATCGCTGTTTACTACAGTGTTAAATGCTTTTCTGGATTACGGACTTATTTTTGGTGCCTTTGGTTTGCCCGGGATGGGCATAAAAGGTGCGGCGGTGGCTACGGTAATATCTGCATGGTCGGGACCTGCCATTATACTTGTAGTTTCTGCATTTTTGCGGGATGAGATTTTTTATGCACCAATAAAAGAAATGTTCGGCTTTAAATTACCCTTTGTTAAAAAGTTTTATAAGCGTTGTTTCCCAGTTGTTCTTAATGAATCATTGTGGGGAATGGGGTCTTTTGTATATAATGCCCTTTTCTCAAATATGGGCTACGAATATACAGCGGCTATTTCTATTCTTCGTACTTTTGAAAATATTTCCATTTCTTTCTTTGTGGGACTTACAAATGCAGCCTGTGTAATAGTAGGCAAAGACATAGGAAGCGGAGAAATAAAAAAAGGCGTTTTAAATGCAAAAAGATTTATGATTTTAGTGCCTTTAGTAAGCGTTTTTATAAGTGCAATAATTGTAATTTTCCGTAATCAGTTAGTAGGAATTTTCAATATGGGAAATATGATTTCGGAAAAAACACTGGTTTGTGCCAGAAGCATTATGCTTATTTATGCCCTGGAACTTCCTGTACGAAATATTCCTTATGTTGGAATTGTGGGCATATTCCGTTCCGGCGGAGATACCAAAAAAAGTATGCAGTATGATTTGTTGACTCTCTGGTGTGTTGCGGTGCCCGTAACTTTTATTGCGGCACTGGTATTTAAACTTCCTTTTGTAGCAGTATTTTTGTGCAGTTACGTAAGCGAAGATTATTTAAAAGCCTATTTGTGCATCAGGCATTTCAGGTCTAAAAAATGGATTAAACCAATTACAGAAACAGGGAAAAAGGCGTTGGCGGAATATTTGAAAGCGGAATAAACAAAAATATACAGTGTTATACTTTTAAAAGGAGGATAACAATGAGATATATTTCAAATAACAGCAGATACGATAGTATGGAATACAGAAAATGCGGAGAAAGCGGACTTAAACTTCCGAAAGTGTCCCTTGGTATGTGGCACAATTTCGGTAAAAACGATGATTTTGACAATATGAAAAAAATGTGTTTTGCCGCTTTTGACAACGGTATTACCCATTTTGATTTAGCAAATAACTATGGTTTTCCCCATATAGGAAGTGCCGAAGAAAATATGGGCACAATATTAAAACAAAACTTTTTACACTACAGAAATGAACTTGTAATAAGCACTAAAGCGGGATACCGTATGTGGGAGGGACCTTACGGCGATTTCGGAAGCAGAAAATATCTTCTTTCAAGCCTTGACGACAGTTTAAAACGTTTAAAACTTGATTACGTTGATATATTTTACCACCACAGACCTGACCCCGATACGCCTCTTTATGAAACAATAGGCGCTCTTGACCAGGCGGTGAAAAGCGGCAAAGCACTTTATGCGGGACTTTCAAATTATGACGGGAAAACAATGGAGGAGGCAGTAAAGATTTTTAATGAATTAAAATGCCCCTTTGTAATTAATCAGAACAGGTACTCTATCCTTGACAGAACAATAGAAAATAACGGACTTTTAAAAAGTGCAGAAAAACAGGGGAAAGGCGTAATAGTTTTCAGCCCTTTAGCCCAGGGTGTTCTTACGGACAAGTATTTAAAAGGAATACCAAAGGACAGCAGAATAAGTAAAAGCGGAATATATTTGAAAGAATCAAACATTACTCCTGCGCTTCTTGGTAAAGTTGAAAAATTAAATAACATTGCTAAAGAAAGAGGAGAAACCCTTGCACAGATGGCTCTTTCATGGGTGTTGTGCAAGGAGCAGGTTACAAGTGTGTTAATAGGTGCATCAAGACCTCGCCAGATACTTGAGAATGTTAAAATATTAAAAAGCAAAAAATTCAGTGAAGATGAACTAAGACTTATTGATGAAATAAGCAAGGAGGGATAGGTATGAGAATTTTGGTTGTTGATGACGACGTTAACATTTGTGAACTTTTAAGATTGTATCTTGAAAAAGAAGGCTGGGAAGTTCTTGTTGCATACAACGGCGTAAAAGCGATGGAACTTTTTAAAACTAAAAGCCCTGATTTTGTAATTCTTGACATAATGCTTCCGGGAGACGACGGCTTTACTGTTTTAAAAACTATAAGAACAGTTTCAAATGTTCCTGTAATTATGCTTACTGCAAAAGGAGATACGGGGGATAAGGTAACAGGTCTTGACATAGGTGCAGACGATTATATGTGCAAACCTTTTAACCCAAAAGAACTTGTGGCAAGAATAAAGGCAGTAAGCAGAAGAAGTGAAAATGTTGTCAGTGACAGCGGAATTATATCTTATGACAATTTAAAAATCGATATACTGAATTACCAGTTATTTGTGTCGGGAAAAGAAATAGATGCTCCCCCTAAAGAGATTGAACTTTTGTACTGCCTTGCCTCAAACCCCAACAAAGTATTTACAAGAGATCAGTTACTTAATAAAGTATGGGGCTTTGAATTTTACGGAGACACAAGAACTGTTGACGTTCACATAAAAAGAATAAGAAGTAAAATTGACGGTGCCTCAAACAGTTGGGAATTAAAAACCGTGTGGGGCGTTGGATATAAATTTGAATTGTTGGTGTCATAATATGTCAAAAACTATTTTTAACAGATTGATGAAACTAAGCCTCTCGGTGTTGCTTATGAGCGTGTTGGTCCTTGGTACTGTACATTTTTCCTTAATTCAGCACTATATGAATAACGCTAAAACCCAACAAGTTCAGAATGAAGTTTCAAGAATAAGAGAACTGACGGATTTTCTCCTTGAAAACTACACTCAGGGGAACTATATGTTTTATCAACTTAATATTAACAGAATAGCGTCGGCTAATGAGTGTTTTATAATTGTGTCTGATAATTCCGGAAATATTCTTACCGGAAGCGAAAATGCCAAAGGGATTTTTGACGGAAAAATAGACGTAAAGCCTTTTTCCGATATAGTGACAGGGAAAAAGCAAAACCTGAGTGCCGTAATAAACAAAGTGAGAACTGGTGAACGGTTACTTGCGGTATCTACGGCCATTTCCATAAACGGAGGAACGGGTTTTGTTGCTATGCTTTTTAATATGCCCGTGATTAACAGCGAAACATATACGATGATTTCTTTACTACTGATTTCTGTAGGTATTGCTGCACTGTTTTCCCTTGTGCTTTCGTACTTTTTGTCCAAAAACATTTCAAAGCCTATAAAGGAACTCAGCGAACACGCTAAGGAAATAGGAAAAGGTAATTTCGTGAAAATTGGTATGTCAAGCGGAGTGTCGGAACTGGACGAACTGGGGAACGCTTTTGACATAATGGCAGGGGAACTGGAGAAACAGGAAAAATCAAGAGCATCATTTCTTGCAAACGTTTCTCACGATTTAAGGACGCCTATGACTACCATATCCGGCTTCGTTCAGGGTATTTTAGACGATACCATTCCCAAAGAGAAAGAAAAAGAGTACTTAAAAGTAGTGCTGAGCGAAACTTACAGGCTGTCAGACCTTATCAGTTCTTTTATAGATGCAAGTAAGTATGATGCAGGTGAAATAAAACTTAATATGACGGAAACAGACATTAACGAAATGCTGAAAAACGCCATTACGCAATTCGAACCGAAAATTTCCGAAAAAAACATTACTGTTGATTATGACTTCGACCCGCGTGTTACGGGGGTAATAGCGGACCAACAGGCTATATCGAGAGTCGTGGTTAATCTTCTTGATAATGCCGTTAAGTTTTCGAAAGAAGGCGGAACCCTGTATGTTTCAACAAAAGACGCAGGACAAAAAGTGTATGTGAAAATAGAAAACACAGGCGATGAAATAAGCGATGACGACCTGAATTATATCTGGGACAGATTTTATAAAACAGACAAATCAAGACTTCGCGATAAAAAAGGAGTAGGTCTTGGACTTTACATTGTGAAAAACATAATATCACAGCACGGAGAAAAAATAACAGTATCAAGCAAAAATGGTGTTACTTCGTTCACATTTTCGTTACAAAATATAAAGTAAATTCACATTTTGTTAAAAAACGGCGTACAGTTTGATGCTATAATGCAGTTAAAGGAGTGAGTAATATGTACGATGATTTTGATAAAAGAACCGGGGACGACAACCAGGAGTATTCATACAGTTGGCAACCATACGAACATAAGAGAGATGATGTTTATAAACCTGATTTTATAGATATTACTCCTGCACCAAAAAAAGAAAAGAAGAAAAGAAATCATACTTTTTTGAAATATACTTCAGTAGCGGTTGCGGGAATGATAGTTGGCGCAGTTATTTTTGGCGCAGGACTTAAATTTGCAGGAAATAACAATAGCCCCTCCCAACTGGTCCAGCATTCTGCAGGTAACGTAACATTCAATAGTAATACTGTTTCTGTTGCAGATGTTGTGAAAAAAGCAGGTCCGTCTGTAGTTGGAATCAGCAGCGTAAAAACAGTAGTGTCATTTTTCGGGCAAAGCGAAAGCGCATCTTCAGGTTCAGGTTTTATTGTTAAAGAGGACGGATACATCGTCACCAATCAGCACGTAATTGATGGCGCAAAAAGAATAAGCGTACTTTTAAGCAACGGCGATGAGTACGACGCAGAAGTAATCGGTCAGGACGTTAAGACGGATTTGGCGGTAATAAAAATCGCCGCAGAAAATCTTCCTGTTATGGAAATAGGTAAATCTTCAGAACTTGATGTAGGGGAACTGGCAGTAGCCATAGGCAATCCGCTGGGACTTGAGTTTTCAGGCTCTGTAACAACAGGGTGTATAAGCGCTCTTAACAGAACAATGACGGTTGAGGGCAGACAGTATAATCTTATACAGACAGATGCTGCAATAAATCCCGGTAATTCGGGTGGACCGCTTGTTAACAGTTCGGGACAGGTTATAGGAATTAACAGTGTTAAAATTACTCTTGACGGATACGAGGGTATGGGTTTTGCTATTCCTATAGATGAAGCAATGCCTATTATTAACGAACTTTTAACAGGGCAGGGATACATTAAAGGCAGACCGCAGATTGGTATAAGCACAAGAGACATAACAGAGGATATGTCAAGGTTTTATGAGTTGCCTGTAGGAGTTTATGTAATAGAAGTATTGCCTTTCAGCGGTGCGGAAAAAGCAGGAATCAAAGCAGGTGACGTAATTGTAAAAGCAGACGGTAAAGATGTTAAAGGAAAAACAGACCTTGATAATGCTAAAAACACGCATAAAGCAGGGGAGGAATTAGTCCTTGAAATAGTGCGCGACGGAGAAAAAATGGAAGTTTCGGTAGTTCTTGGAGAGGAAAAGCCTTACGAGTATTAACTGCAACACACCTTTTTGTGACGTTTCACAAAAAGGTGTGTTTTTTTTCGTCATATTGTCGAAAATCTATTTTTTTAAAAACTGTTGCAAAAAACGCTATTTATGTTATAATTATTTTGTATGGTTATATTTTATAATGAGGGGAATAGACAATGTTGAAGAATAAGTACTTAGTTTTATCATTATTATTAAGTTTTATTATAGTTGCAATCGGTTCGTTTTCTGTCTGTGCTGCAACTGTTAATTATGGCAGAATTACCTTTACAGAGGAGAACGGCGGAGAGGATTACAAAATCACAGTTAACTATACCGTGTCATCTTATGAACAGGGAGAACAGGTTACTATGCTTGTGCTGACAGGGACTGATACGATTCAGTTTGACTCTGTGGAAACAGACAAGCCAATTAACATTGCTTACATAGACCAGCAACCTATAACGTCTGAAAGTAATTCCTTTACTTTTCTACTGGACAAAGACTTTGTTCAGAATAACAAACTGTTTGTAAAACTCGGCTCATCAAGTATGCTTCAGCCTGCCGACAAAACATATACCTTTGTATCAGGAGATGAAACAGGTCAGGTTAATGTTTCTGAAGTAACCAATGCCTTTGGATTGTCAGGCAAAACACTTCTGATTGTTACAACGGAAAACACATTGCCGGACGAAGCCGTTGTAAAGATTGGCGGACAGCAGATGTACAAAGTTGCAAACGACGGAGCAGTTAATAAATATATTGCTGTTGTAGATAATTATGACAGCGCAAACCCTGAATTTATTACTGCAAACGGAGAAAATCAGGAATTGATTATCGGGGATTCAAACGGCGACAGCGCCATTACCTCTTCTGATATATCAAATATTATCAGCAAAATTATAAGCGGTTCATCATTTACTGAAATTGTTAATATGTGTTCTGACTTCAATGGAGACGGACTGATTAATATTACTGATATAACATTATTGTACGATTATATTAACGGAAACATAACAGATATACCGGCGCTTAACAGATAAGGAGAAAAATAATTATGATGAAAAGAATTTTAGCACTGATACTTGCAATTGCAGTTTCCGTAATTGGTTTATCTTTTTGCGTAAGCGCTGCGGCAGTTGTTACAGTTACAACAGGTACAATTAATGCAACAAATGTTGCTGCAAACGGAGAAATTTCTGTTCCGTTGACTATTTCCAATATAGTTGACACAGCAATAAAAGGCGTACAGATTGATTTCTCTTTTGATAAAACAAAACTGGAATTTGTAGATGCAAAAAGAGCAATGAAGTTATATAAAACAGATACAGGTACGCTCGCAAATGCTACATGGAATAAAAATGTAACCGCTATCAACCAAAATGGTGGCGGAAGCGTGATTTTTACTGATTCTTCTTCAGGTGCCCGTTCTTTCAGACAACAGTCATTTGATGCAAATCCAACACTTGTAACACTGATATTTAAAAGAAAATCAGGAGTTACCGAAAATTCCGAAGTTACATTTGATGAAATAATATTAAACGGCTTGTCAAATACTGAATATAAAGTTTCAAAAGGACATATCGATTGCGAAGATGCGCAAATCAAATTTGTAAAGAATACAGATGCATCTTTAAGTTCGTTAACAGCATCTCCTGCAGTTTTGTCACCTGCATTTGATTCAGGAGTGTATTCTTATACAGCAACCGTTCCTTATGAAACACAGTCTGTGACACTTGCGGCAACTGCAACAGACGCTTATGCATCAGTTGCATCAGGAACAACAGGTGTTAAAAACCTTGTAGCCGGTGAAAACACTTTCGTTGTAAAATGTGTGGCGGAAGACGGTGTTACTTACAAAGATTATACAGTAGTTATTACAAAAGAAGTGCCCCCTGCTTATCTTGGTGACAATACTCTTAGTGCCCTGACATTGGAAGGTCTTGCATTGTCCCCTGCATTTACAAGCGGAACACTTTCATACACAGCGGCAACAGAATCTGATACCGTACCTGTAATTACTGCAACACCGACAGTTGACGGTGCCGCAGTCAACATTGTAAAACCTGTACAGTTTGCAGTAGGTGAGAACATAATTACAATTACAGTTACAGCACTAAACGGAGCGGCAAGAACATATACAGTAACAGTTACATATACACCTCCTGCAGCGTTGGGAGATAATACACTTAGTGCATTGTCGGTAGGTACTATTCCTCTGACTCCTGCATTCTCAAGTGAAACTGTTTCATATACTGGTACTACTGATTCGGCAACAGTACCTGAGATAATTGCAACACCAACAGTTGACGGTGTTACAGTTAATATAGTAAAACCTGCGCAGTTTACAGCAGGTCAGAATATAATCACAATTACAGTTACAGCATTAAATGGTGAGCAAAAACGTTATGTTGTGGAAATAACCTATGAGGCACCGGCTGAAGAAGAGCCTCCTGCAGCAGACGATGATAATACACTAAAAGCGTTGTCCTTCGGAAACATTGTGTTGTCACCTGCCTTTGATAAAAATGTTACACAGTATTTGGGTACGGCAAAGACAAGTGCAGTGCCCGAGATAACTGCAACACCAAGCAATGATGATGCAGAGGTGGATATCGTAAAACCTGACAGATTTTTAAGCGGTAAAAAGAATGTGGTTACCATAACAGTAACTGCAGTTGACGGAAGTGAAAAAGTATATACCATTAACGTTTCTTACTCCGACGGCGGTGGCGGCGGCGGAGGCGGCGGTGGCGGCGGAGGCGGCGGCGCCGGTGGTGGCGGTGCTCAGGAAGAACCCGCTGAACCCACAGAGCCGACTACCCCTACTACCCCCGTAACACCATCAAGACCAAGCGGTAAATTCAAAGATTTAAAAGGATATGACTGGGCTCTTGACGCTATAGATAAATTAGTTACAAAAGGTATCGTTAGCGGTACAAGCGATACAACATTTGAGCCTGAAAAGAGTGTGACAAGAGCAGAGTTTGCAAAACTTGTTGTTGCATCTTTCGGACTAGCATTAAACAGCGATAAAGTAACAACATTCAGTGACGTTAATCCGTCAGAATGGTATAAGCAGTATGTTGATATTGCAGTATCAAACGGAATTGTAACTGGTTATGAAAACAATACTTTCAGACCTAACAATACAATTTCAAGAGAAGAAATGTGCGTAATGCTTTCAAGAGCACTTAAGGCGTACGAACTTGAAGACAAAGAAAGTAAAACTTTTGCAGATGCGCATAAAGTAAGCGATTGGGCAAAAGATGCGGTAGCGTTATTGTCATCTCACGGAATTATCAATGGTAAAGGAAACGATATGTTTGCTCCTCTTGATAATGCAAGTCGTGCAGAAAGTGCAGTAACAATAAGCAGAATTTTGACCTTAATAGGTAAATAAGGAGAAGAGTATGATGACTAATTTTAAAGGAAAAAGAATTTTATCTTTTGTTGTGATGTTGGCAGTTTTAACTACTATGATTACGTTTACATTGCCCGTTTCAGCCGAAGATGCAGGTACTGTTTTGTGGAGCGAAGATTTTGAAGGTCTTGAAAGTTCACCATGGGGTGTTACTTTATGGGGTGCGCAAGATAAAGATACTTACAAAAATGCAAATAGCGTTGCAGTTGACGGTGGCAAACTGGTTATAACCAAAAATCAGTTGGCAGGAACGTCTATTTCAACAGACTATGTAAGAATGGCACCTTCGTTGGATGCTGTTGAACTTCCAGACAGCGGCTATCTGGCATTTGATTTTGATTACAAACAAAACATAGACTGGGTTGGTGATAACCCTTATGCAAATATACTTTTGATTAATGATGCAGGTAAAGAATTAGTAGGTTTTGGTTTTGGTAACCAGACAAGAGGTTTAAGATATATAAACGGTAACGAAGGTCAATTCAACGCTGCCGATAAAAACATTGCTCCTGCAGACGTATTTGTGGGTAAGACTGTAAGCGTAAGACTTTTGTTTGACTTGAATGATGACACATATACTGTCTATTATACTCCTGAAGGCGAGAATACAGTAAAAGCTTTCGAAACGCCTGTTGCTATTCCATCAGTTTCAGCAGGAACACTTACAAGTGGCGGATTTGACCTTAATATTATAAGATTTACTCTTGCTTGTGATAACGAAACTGAAAATAACGGCGCCCCCGTTACAATGACTTTTGATAATTTTGCATTAACTTCTTATGATGAGTTCCCTGAAGAACGCGTAACTCCTCATATTGAATCTACAACTATAGTTGAAACAGGAATGGGACTTACCGAATCATTAAAAGTCGTTTTTGATACACCTATGAACTTTGCGTCTCTTTCAGGAGTGAAGTTGTATAAAGGCGGTCTTAACGGTACTCAGATTGCGGTTACTCCTGCTTTATCAACAGACAGACTTGCGGCGTATTTCTCACATGTACCGCTTGAATATAATACAACTTATGTGCTCAGCATACCTGACACTGTTTTGTCTTCAACATACGGTGCTGTCGAGGGCGCTACATACACATTTACAACTATCAGTAAAACAGCACAGCACGAAAACGTTGTGTGGTTTGAAGATTTTGACACAAGAACAGATTGGGACGTTATGGAAGGCAGAGCAGGTTGGGGCGCTCTTATTAAAGAACTTGTGGGCGGAGTACAAACCGATGCCAGTGGTACCGGAGCATTAGGCGACAGAGACAACAAAAAGGGTTCAAAAGTTGAATTCAGAGAAGGCGGAATTATGTTTACAAGACCGCAGAACTACGGTGGTGCTGTTGGTTCCAACTACACCAATTTGTCTGTTCCCTTTACAGGTTATGCAGGTCCTGAAAAAGATTACGTGGCGGTAGAATTTGATTATTACCAGAGTTCTGAGTACGGCAGTAAATATTCAGGCGATATCAGTATTGCAAACAGTGACAATAAGCCTATTTTTGGTTTGAACTTCGGTTCAGAGTACTATGGGTTCCAGTATAATACTTATGTTGCCTTAAGACCAAGTAATTATACTGAGTATCCTGAATTTCAAAACGTGCTTCTTAATTATGATACAGGTAACGATGGTGTAGTTAATGCTCACGAAGTACCGCGAGGCAATATATCAAACATTCTATCACGTTGGGTAGGCAAACCGATTAAAGTTCAGATTTTGTTTGATATTAAAAACGAAAAATATATAGTTAATTATATTTCCGACGGCACAAGATATACTGCGGTAAACGGCGGCTGTAATGACGGCGGCTGGCAGAAGATGGTGCCCGACTATGATTTTGATTTAGCCAAAATCACATTCACTGCAGCTTGTAACAATGCAGCAGGCTATCCTGATGTAATTGCTAAATATGGTAATGTTGCAATAGTTGAATATTCATCGCCTGAAGTTGCCTTTACTTCAGTGGACGCACTTTCCAATATAGAAACCGACGAGGCTGTAACGATTACATTTACAGAGCCTATGATGGAAGACACCTTGGAAGGAATTACTTTAAAGAAAGGCTCCGTGGCTGTTACAATTGATAACATTGAGTTGTCAGCAGACGGAAAAACTGCGACATTGATTTGTGATAATCTTGACAATAATGCAACATATACGCTTACAGTTCCTGTATCTGTAATGTCAGAAGATTATTTTGCGATGGAAGAAGAATATACAAAAACCTTTACAACAATGGCGGCAGATGCAGCGCCTGAAGTAAAAGAAATATCGTTTACAGATGGTGCAACAGAGGTTGAACTTGATAAAGAAATTTCAGTTACATTCAACAAATCTATGAATGAAGACTCTCTTGCAAATGTGACTTTGGTGGGAGATGGCCAAAGTCCTGTCGATCTTGATGTTACTATGTCAAACGGCAATAAAACTGCAACATTTGGTCACGCGGATTTAAACTATCAGACTGTATATACTTTAACAGTTCCCATAACTGTTAAATCACAAGAC
>CALDNB010000108.1 GCA_937914775.1 uncultured Clostridia bacterium | reverse complement strand
TATTTGATATTGTACCGTGAAGAGGAGTTTCTTCTCCGTCATCTACACAACAGGAGCCAACGGCAGTGAGTCCACAGGTTGTAAAGAATCCCGCTGTAAATGATTTTAAAAATCCTGCACCCTTGTCGTCATAATACTTGGGTGAAACATATCCGCAGGGAGAAAAATAACTGTAATTATCCCCTTTGAATGAAAGTCTTGATATGTCGGCGCATCTGTCAACAGATACCCAAAATTCAAGGCCTTTACCGTTTCTTACATAAAGCATTCTCATTCCGTCAGCCTTACCGCCTGAAAGTCTCATTTCTTCAACGCCCATAGTCTGGTTTATGTGTCCCATATACTTATTCATAACCTTACCTCCATAATTTATAATAATACAATAAACAACAAATACATTAGGGGTATTGTAACTACAGATAAAGTGTGAGAAATCATAGTCATTGATGCACCCGTCTCAGTTTCTCCCCCGTACGCCGCAGGATAAACAATTGTATTTAATCCCAAAGGTGTTGCAAAAGCAATTAATGCAAGTGTCATAATTTCTTTTGACACACCGAAAGCGTTAAGCACAAGCAGTATTACCGCAGGAATAACAATTAATCTCATAAATGTTGCAATGTAAACTTTCTTGTTAAACAACAATCCTTTAATATCATATCCGCCAATTACAAATCCCGCAAGAACCATAGCAACGGGGCCCTGGCAGGAACTTGCATTTTTAAGGGCAGTTGTAATAAAATCGGGGACGTACTTTGCAAGTCCCGAGGCACCGATTATAATACCCAAAATAAGCGCTATTATAGGCGGTGTAAGTAAGCCCTTTTTAAGATTAACCCATATTCCTTTGTTATGCTCTTTTGGTATCAATGTGTATAATCCCCAACTGTAACACAGTATTCCGATTGCAAAAACAAACATTGAATACTTATAGAATGTTCCCTCTCCCCAGATACCAAGGATAATGAAATTCCCCATAAAGCCGTAGTTACCAAAAGTCATAGCATATCTGTATATACATCTTTTGTACGCTTCTTCAGGAGAAGATACATTTCTTACAAATATTGCTGACAACGGATACGAAAGTAAAATAGCAAAAACAACAATAATAAATCCGTACAAAACAAGGACCGAACTGTTTTTTAGACTTTCAATATTGCACTTTGTAAACATAGTGTATAACGAAAGCGCAGGAACAAAAATATTGGTTTCCAGTTTAGCCATAACTGTTCCTGAATTCTCAGGCAAAACGCATTTCTTTCTCAAAATAAAGCCAACAAGAATAAGCGTAAACATCATAAGCATCTGTTTTAGTGTCAAAAAAAATATATCCATAATTATAAAACCTCTGCATTAAATTTTAAGCGTCGCAAACATAATGTCTACGACGCATTAAATTAACAACCGTATATATCCTTTTTCGCGCCTTCAATTAAATCATTTGCATTATTATACATCATATCTTCAACATCCTGTTTTGTCATGCCAAGTGTTTCACAGGCACGTTTAAATGCAAGAAGTTCTTCGTAAGCAAAGAATGTAATTGATTTTGCCTCCTCTTCTGAAACTTCCCGAAGATGAGGATCACCAAACGGGTCAAAATATAGTCCCGGTGGTACAAGGTTAACATAGGAGCCGTTTTCTTCAATGCGGTGTGTTCTCATACGCAAAATAGGCATATCTGTACCAAACATTACGTGTTTAGGACCGCAACGCTTAATGACCTCTGTAATTGCATATTCACAGCAGTTTGCAGAGAAATCGTACATTGTTTCAGGTGCCTCGGTTAATAAATCAAAAGCATTGCCTACATCTTCTTTTGTGTACGCACGTCCGATGTGTGCTACTATGAAACGAAGTTTAGGAAATTCTCTTTTAATTTCAAGAATCTGCTGAATATTAACATTGTCCTGCAAACGTCCGTCTCTCGGTATATGGCACATACATATTGCACCCATCTCGTTAAGTCTTTCCAACTGATGTTTCGGGAAAAAGTCTAAAATACGTATTTCATTGGGAGGCAAATATGACGGTGCACGATTTAAATAACACTTGGCACCCAGAAAACCACCCTCGCGTATTCTGCGCTCAAGTTCATCTGCAGAATATGTGGGATGCGAGTACAAAAGTGCAGGCCAACCTGTATTTTTGGACACCTCTGAAAGATAAGCATTATTCTTATCTACCCCTGTACTGCCCGAAATAAACATAAGGGCTTTGACGTCTTTTCCCGGGAACAATAAACGGTATGTTTCCTGAAGGTCTTCAATAGGGTTTTCCGATGCTACAGTTTCCGGCCAACTAACTATTATAGACTTTTTCTTGTTGTGGTCTTTATCAAAAAACTCTTTCTTATAAACGTGTGTATGAATGTCTATAATTTTATCAGGCAAAAAGTCTTTTAATTGTTCTTCCCATATTTTTTTATCTAATTCTGTTACTTCAAATAAAGCCATTATAACCACCCTTTTTAAAGAAGAATTTCGCCGTCTGAAACAGCCAGTTCTCCCTCTAAAATTACTTTCTTAACATCAACTGTATCATCAATAATAATTAAGTTTGCAGTTTTGCCCGGTGCAATACTTCCCACTCTGTTATCGATACCAAGTAACTTTGCAGGGTTTAACGTTGCCATTCGTATTGCGTGGCACAACCCGTAACCCGTATGGGTCATCATATTACGTACACCGTTTTCCAGAGTCATAAGACTGCCTGACAGTTTTCCCTCAAAGTCATAGTTAAGGTCGGGACCGTACCATACACCAAGTTCTTCGTTGTTTTTATAACTACCGTCATCATACTTGGTTGTGTGGTCAGAAATAAGGCAGATACGTTCTACACCTTTTGTACGGACAATCATTTTAATAAGTCCCGGAGGAACGTGGATACCGGTACGGTCACAAATCAACTCTGCATACATGTCGGGGTCGTAAAGACAGAACTCGTCGCCACCTGCACCTGGAGTTCCCTGTGCTCTGCCTTTTGGTCCACCTGCATCGGTAATATGTGTACGTACTTTAACGCCGTAATGTTTAAGTTTTTGTATATCTTCAAAAGTACTGCTTGAATGACCGTGTGCAAAAATAGCGTTTGGTGTATGCTCCTTTGCATAAGCCATAAACTGTTCAACGTTTTCGCGGTCGGGGTCAATAGCCCACACTCTTACCATATCGCCGAAACTTTCGATTATATCCACATAATCTTCTTTCCTTATTGCATTATCCCATACCGTATTTATATGACCTGCCCCTGACAACTTCATAAATGGGCCTTCCATATACAGCCCGTCCATAATTCTTCCCACACCTGATTTTGATTCTTCCTTAATTCTGTGTGCGGCTTCAATCATGTACTCTTTTGTCATGGAATGGTAAAAAGTAGGCAAAACTGTAGTTACCCCATGTTTTATAAAATGTTTTGATGATTCCACAGGATTTTCAGCATAAGAATATTCCGTACAGCCGTGATTGTGAATATCAATAAGTCCCGGTGCAGTATATAATCCGTTGGCATCAATTACTTCGCAACCATCGGTTATTTCTACTTCCTCTTTCCACCCCGCCTGTACAATCTTACCGTTGTCGTATGTAAGAGCACCATCCCAGATGATGCCGTCTTCCATTACTAATTTCGTATTAATTATCGCTTTCATTATAACTCACCTTTTATAGGGCATACAAGTCCATTGGCTTAATAGGACGAGCCATATCTTCGCTTACATAGATTGTACCTTTAGTCAACTGATAAATAGATGCAGGGACTTCCATACAAACAGGTCCGTATAACTGAAGACGTGAAATCATTCTTTCCCATGAAGCATATCCGCCCACGTTCTGAAGGTCGTGTCTTTCCAGATGGTCACGGGCATGAATTACATCCCATGGACCGATAGAAACTGAGTAACGTGCAGTATGCCACATTGCTCTTACACCACTTGCGTTTTGCTGAATAGTTAAACGGTGATTGTCAACAAAACCTGCTTTTATATTTAAAAATTCTTCCAGATTATCTG
>CALDNB010000107.1 GCA_937914775.1 uncultured Clostridia bacterium | reverse complement strand
ACAGGTAAAAACTGTGTTATCGGTAATTCCTCCGAACTTAAAAACTGTATTTTGCTTGACGGTGCACAGGTGCCTCACTATAATTATGTGGGTGACTCTGTTCTTGGTAATAAAGCACATCTTGGCGCAGGTACTGTGTGCTCAAACTTAAAAGGTGACGGAAAACCTGTTGTAATTCACGGTGACACCGAAATTGAAACAGGACTTCGTAAAGCAGGGGCTTTTTTAGGTGACGGTGCCGACGCAGGTTGCGGGTGTGTCTTAAACCCCGGCACAGTTATCGGGAAAAATACAAGAGTGTATCCTCTTAATTCCTTAAGAGGCGTGTTCCCTGAAAATAGTATAGTAAAGAGTAATGAAAATGTAGTAAAAATAAAAGTGTAATGTCTTGGACATTACACTTTTTCCATATCTATTCCGTTTTGGTTATCTATTACAAACTGAACAAAAACTTTTGCTCCCAAATGAAGACCGTCTTCGTTAATGTCGAATTTACCGTTGTGGGCGGGATATTCGCTGTCTGTACCAAGGGTGAAGAACACGCCGGGACGTTTCTCCTGCATTCTTGAAAAGTCCTCCGAGCCCATTTTCTGTTCTGCCAAAAATACATTTTCTTCTCCTACGGCTTTTACCGCAGAGGCACGAAGTAACTCTGCAATATAGGGATTGTTGTATGTGCACAGGGACTTGACAGGCCCTGTAACTTTAATTTCTATTCCCAGTTCATTTGCAAGACTGTCTGCTATTTTATTTATTCTTTCAAAAAGATAGTTGCTTACTTCCATATCATAAGTACGCATTGTACCAAGCATTACGCAGTTTTCTGCAACAATGTTTTGTGCAGTACCGCCCTCTATTTTATTTATAGAGCAAAGACATTGCTGTAAGGGGTCAACCTCCCTGCTTAAAAGCAGTTGAAGTGCGCTGTATAAACGAAATGCAACTGCAATAGCGTCAATACCCTTATGAGGCGTTGCCGCGTGGGCGTTCTTACCGAATATTTCTATTTTAAAATGTCTGCTTGATGCCATAAATGGACCGGGGCGTACGCCGATTGTACCTGTTTTTGTTGATGAAACGTGAAGCCCCCCAACTATC
>CALDNB010000106.1 GCA_937914775.1 uncultured Clostridia bacterium | reverse complement strand
CCTTGCAAAGATGACAAGCCGAAATACACCGAAATTACGCGGTTTAAGGCGTGGTGCGGATAACTTCTGTCACCCTAACAAATTACAGGTTAATTATTAACCCGGAGGCCATTGTAAATTTCTTCCTCCAAGCATGTGAAAATGCATGTGACCGACAGTTTGTCCGCCGTCTTTTCCTACGTTGGTTACAAGTCTGTAACCGCCCTCTGCAATATTGTGTTCACGGGCAATATCCGCCGCAACTTTGAAAATATGACCTACAATATCTTTGTTTCCGTCATTTATTTCAAGGGCAGATGTGATATGCTTTTTAGGTATAATCAAAATATGAAAAGGTGCCTGTGGCTCAATGTCATAAAAAGAATATACCAGATCGTCTTCATAAACTTTTTTACTTGGTATTTCACCGTTTACAATTTTGCAAAATAAACAGTCCATTATTATACCTCCTATATTGTGCCGATAATATCATCAACTTTTGCAAGAGCATCGTCAATTTTTGAGGCGTCCGTTCCGCCGCCCTGTGCCATATCGGGTTTTCCGCCGCCTTTACCACCTGCAATGGCAGTTATTTCTCTTATAATGTTTCCGCAATGAACACCTTTTGCAACTGCCTCTTTTGATGCCATGGCAACAAAAGTGATTTTGCCGTCAGTATTTGATGCGATTACTACAACGCTGTTTTCTACTTCTGCCTTTACCTTATCAGCCATTGTTTTTATTTCATCAACTGCCATTCCGTCAAGTTGTGCAGTTAATAAGTTTAATTCGCCAATGTGTTTTATACCTGTCATTATGTTGTTTGCTTTTGCAGCAGCCATTTTAGCCTTAAATGCCTCAATTTGTTTTTCGTGGTCTTTTAACTGTATCATTAATGCCTCTGCTTTTTTGTCAATCTCGTTAATAAGATTTGTTTTTAACGCTATTGCAGTATCAACAATCAACTTGTCGTTTTTAGCAATGTATTCAAGTACGCCTCTGCCTGTAACCGCCTCAATACGTCTTACACCTGCGGCAACACCGTTTTCTGATAAAATCTTAAACAGACCGCACTTCGCTGTGTTTGTAAGATGCGTACCTCCGCAGAATTCTATACTGAAATCACCCATGGATACAACACGGACAATATCTCCGTATTTTTCACCAAACTGTGCCGAAGCACCAAGTTTTTTCGCCTCATCTATCGGAAGTTCCTGAATTTTAATTTCAAGTGCATCTAAAATCGCGGTATTTACTATTTCTTCTACGGCTTTTAATTCCTCAGGTGTCATTGCCTCAAAGTGTGAAAAGTCAAATCTTAATCTGTCAGCAGTAACAAGTGAACCCGCCTGTGCAACGTGAGTGCCCAGAACGTTCTTTAATGCTTTGTGCAAAAGATGTGTGGCACTGTGGTTTCTTGCAATTGCTGTTCTGTTTTTGTGGTCAACAACAAGTGTAACTTTGTCATTAAGTGAAAATTCACCATCTGTAACTGTTACTTCATGAAGATAAATTCCGTCACCTGTTTTTTTGGTGTATGTTACTTTGGCGTTGGCTTTTGCGGTGTAAATTTCACCAATGTCGCCTGCCTGTCCGCCCATTTCGGCATAAAATGGTGTTTCTTTTGTAACAATGATTCCGTTTTTACCTTTTGCCATTACAGAAGAAACTTCGCCGTCACAAACTATACCCAAAATTTCACTGTCTGAAATCAGGTTATCATAGCCAACAAAGTTTGTAGGCTCATTTACTAGTTCAAATTCATATACAACGTCTCCGTCCCAACTTGAGCCGTCTTCTCTTGCGTTTCTTGCCGCATCTTTTTGTTCTTTCATTGCTTTGTTAAAACCGTCAACATCAACGGACAACCCCTGCTCTCCTGCCATTTCAATTGTCAAATCAAGGGGGAAGCCGTAAGTATCGTGAAGTTTGAACGCCTGTTCACCTGAAAGTGATGCCTTGTTGTCTTTTTTTGCATCTTCAATATAGCCAGTTAAAACAACGATGCCGTTGTCAATTGTGGCGTCAAATCTTTCTTCTTCTTTTTTAATAATCTTTTTAATATATTCTTTCTTTTCTTCCAGTTCCGAGTATGCACATTTTGAACATTCAATTACTGTATCTGCAACCTCGTTTAAGAACTGTCTGTCAATGTTTAAAAGTTTTCCGTGACGTGCAGCACGGCGAAGCAGACGTCTTAATACATAGCCCCTGCCCTCATTTGACGGAATTACGCCGTCTGATACCATCATAACGGTACTTCTTATATGGTCGCTTATTACACGAAGAGAAATATCTTTCTTTTCGTCGTCTTTATAATTAATACCTGCAATTTTGCAAACGTGATTTATAACGTCACGAACTGTGTCAACTTCAAAAAGATTGTCAACACCCTGCATAACAACTGCAAGTCTTTCAAGTCCCATACCTGTATCAATGTTGGGATTCGGAAGTCTGTTGTAATTTCCGTCCTCGTCTTTGTCAAACTGTGTAAATACAAGGTTCCACACTTCCATAAATCTGTCACACTCGCAACCTACTCCGCAGTTGGGGTCTCCGCAGCCGTACTGTTCTCCTCTGTCAAAGTAAATCTCAGAGCAGGGACCGCATGGACCTGTGCCGTGTTCCCAGAAGTTGTCCTCTTTGCCAAGTTTAACAATGTGGTCGGGATTTATTCCTACGTGGTTAATCCATATTTCACGTGCCTCGTCGTCCTCTTCATAAACAGAAACCCATAACTTGTCCTCGGGGATTTCCATAACTTTTGTAAAGAACTCCCAAGCCCATGATGTAGCTTCTTTTTTAAAGTAATCGCCAAAAGAGAAGTTTCCAAGCATTTCGAAATAAGTACCGTGACGTGCAGTTTTACCTACGTTTTCAATGTCACCTGTTCTTATACATTTCTGACATGTTGTAACTCTTCTTTTAGGTGCAGTTTCAGGGTTCTGGAACCACGCTTTCATAGGTGCCATACCTGAATTTATCAAAAGCAGACTTGCGTCATTTTTAGGCACAAGAGAAAAACTGTCTAATCTTAAGCATCCTTTTGATTCAAAAAAAGACAGAAACTTTTCACGTATTTCATTTAGTCCTAATTTTTCCAATTAATTCACTTCCCAATTCTCATAAATATACAAATTATATTTTATTATTTTTCTCGCAAAATGTCAAGGTTTTATCAATTGTTTGCGTTTAAATGCTCGTTAAATGTCTTTGTAAAAATATGTGTACCGTCTTTTTTGTTTTCGTCAGTCCTGTAATAAAGGTAGTCGTGGCTCTCGGGATTTTGCGCCGCAACAATGGACTGTATGTCGGGATTGCTTATCGGTCCCGGAGGCAAACCTTTAAATTTGTAAAGATTATAGGGCGAGTTGCTTTTTAAATGACTGTTGTAAACCGCCGTTATGTCATACATTCCGTCTGTTACCCCATAGACAACGGAAGCATCTATCTGCAAAAGCATATCAATTTTTAAGCGGTTGTATATTACCCCTGCAATTGTGGGCTTTTCACTTTGTACCTTTGCTTCTCTTTGCAAAAGTGAGGCAACTGTAACCTTTTTATATAAATCGTTTGTAGTTACCCCTGCATCTGTAATTTGCTTTTTAAACTCTGAAAGCATAATCTTTACCACTTGTCCCGCTTCCATATTCAAATTAAAATAATATGTGTTGGGATACAAAAAACCCTGAAGTTTGTAGTTGCCTTTTGGGTTAATTCCATCTAAAAAATCAAAACCGTAGTCTGTTTTGTTACAGGCTTTAAGAAAATCTTTTTCACCGCAAATCCCTGCGTCGGCAAGAGTTTTTGCTATCATTTCAACGGAATACCCCTCAGGAATGGTAACAGATATGTTTTCATTTACACCTGCTTTTAAAATGGCGATTATGTCTTTTTGGGATGTACCTTTTTTTATGGTGTATTCCCCCGGTTTTAAATACCCCTCTGTATCGTCAACTTTTAATTTAAAAAGAATTTTACTGTTTATAAGACCGTTATCTTTTAAAGTATCCGCAATGGTACTTACGCTTTCTCCCTCTGCTATTTTAACAGTAACTGCTTCATTGCTACTGCACGAACAAAGCATAACCAAAACCATAACTATAAGTAATATCTTTCTCACTGCACCACCTCATTACACGAAAATAAAATAATCTGGTTGTCCGTATTTGTAAGATATTCGAGCGCTCTTTTAAGCCGTGCTTTGTCGTATCTTACAAAGGCATCGTCTAAAATAAGCGGCATATCAGGGAACAACATCTTAACAAGTGCCATTTTAAGCGAAAAATAAATCTGGTCAAAAGCACCGTCGCTTAAGTATTCTGCTGACTGCCAACCGTCATTCGTACTGTGTGCCATCATCTCGTACTGACCTGACACCTTTACACCGTCGTATTTGTTGTCTGTAATAACTGATAAAATTTCAGAAACATTGTTGTTAAGTTCCGTACCGAAGCCCTGTTGCAACTGTGAAAAGGCGTCATCAAGACATTGTTTTGCGTACATTAAATCTTTTAGTTTTTCGTTGTACTTTGAAATCTCACCGTTAATGTATTCTATTTCGCCTTTTGTATTGCCTAAATCGGAACTTTCCAGCATCTTTATTTTTTCTTCATAACGTGCAATGTGCTCCGTTATACTCATAAGACGTTCAATATTGGTGTTGTCCTCTTTTTGTCGGGACACACCAAACATTACCGCACCTGCAAAAACCACAGGTAAAAGTATAAGTGCAGGGTGGATAAAGGCAAAAACTACTGCACATAAAACAAGCAGACAGTATATTACTATAAGTTTAGGCGTCAAAAACCTTTTTTCCTTTTTGTCACTTGTATCAGTTAATTCTTTTTGCTGTCCCTTTAATTCCTGTACGGTTTTCTTTAATTCCTGCGCCTGAGCATAGTCCCTCTGCGCGTTGTTGATTTTTACATAAAGCAAATCAAGTTTGTCATTTAACTGCTTTATTTTACCCGTTCTGCCTCCCAGTTCTTTAATTGCCTTGTCAAGTATTTCTGTCGCTCTGTTGTAGGAGGTATCCTCCTCCCCCGTCTGGGTAAGATTTATAAGTCGGTCCATAATTTCGTCAGACCCCTGCGCCATATCAATATAAAAATGATTAATATACAGTGCTTTTAAAAAGGCATCTGCACCCACACCTGTTATTTCAAACATTGGCTGGTCTGTTTCGTATGCAGTAATTTTCTCCCCCGTAATTTCGTCAATAACAGAAACGGTGTCGTCACCTTTTCTTGCACCGAATTTTCTTGTAATAATGTAACTTTTGCCGTTGTGGGACACGGTAATTTCCCCGTCCATACTCTTTTCGCCCCAGGGCAGATAACGTTTTCTTGTGTTTTCCCTTATGTTTCTGGCGTTTTTCCGCATACCGTA
>CALDNB010000105.1 GCA_937914775.1 uncultured Clostridia bacterium | reverse complement strand
CAGCTTCAGTCATTTCGTAATATTCACTATGCATATGATGATCTTTTATATTATCTACTTCAACTGGCCTAAAAGTTCCTAATCCAACGTGCAATGTAACATAACATATAATTATTCCAGATGTTTCTAATTCTTTTAATAATTCTTCAGTAAAATGAAGTCCTGCTGTTGGTGCAGCTGCACTACCTATATATTTTGCATAAACTGTTTGATATCTGTTTTGTTCTTCTAAAGATTCATGAATGTAAGGAGGAAGTGGCATCAAACCTATATTTTCAATTAATTCTAAAAAGATTCCTTCGTATATAAATTCTACTCTAATAATGCCATCTTCTAATTTTTCTTTTACAATACATTTTAACTTATTATTAAATATTACTTCTGTATTGATATGTAATCTTTTACCAGGACGAGCTAGACATTCCCAAATATCTCCTTCTATATTTTTTAATAAAAGTATCTCTATATTAGCATTTGTGTCTGACTTTTTTCCTAAAAGTCTTGCTGGTAATACTTTAGTATTATTAAGTACTAAAACATCACCTTTTTTTAAATATTTTTTTATATTATAAAATCTCGTGTGCTCTATATCGCCATTATTTTTATTTAATATCATTAGTTTTGATTCTGTTCTGTTACTAATCGGAGTTTGAGCTATATATTTTTCATCTAATTCATAATTATAATCATTTATATTCATAAAATCACTTCCTTTTAAATTATAAGAAAAAATGGACCAAAAGTCCATCTTATATTAAATCAATAATACTATTATATATTTCTTCACTTATATCTTCAATTGAGCGTATTTTTTCAGCTTTAACACATTCTATTTTAATAAAATCGAACATCTCAGTCATTTCTAAATAAGCATTTTCAGCATTAATTAAATTGTCTTCTGATAATTCATGTTCATCAAGTTCTTGACGATTCTTTTGTAATTCTTTAGAATATCGATATGGCATGTGTAAAAATAATTTAATATCAGGTCTAGGCAATTCCAATAAATCATATTCCAGCTTTTCAAGCCACTTAAACATTTCATATCTTTCTTGCTTATCTTTTATTTCTACTGGAACAAAAATATTACCTCCTAGAAAAATTAAAACAATTCCTTATTTTAAAAATATATAGAAAGGACTTTTTATGAATTTTAAATACATTAAATTTCTTTTAGTTTTTCAGTTGCCTTTTCAATGCCGTAAAAATCAACAAAAGTTTGTTTGTTAAAGTCACTGCCAACAGGCTTGCCGAGAGTTTTTTCGTCACCTAAAACATCTAATAAATCGTCTTTAATCTGAAAAGCCAGTCCAAGGTTTTCGGCAAACTGTGTAACCTTTTCTATATCTCTTTCGTCGGCATCTGCAGACAATGCACCAAGATACGCACCTGCACAAATCAGTGCCCCCGTTTTTCTTTTGTGTAAATCAATAAGCATCTCTTTGTCAGTTGCACCATTAATGTCAATTACCTGACCGCCTACCATACCGTCAAAACCGGATAGTTTCGCAAGAGAAAGTCCTGCCTCGGCTCTTTTGTTGCAAGGTGATTTTAATACCGTTTCAAAGGCGTATGTTAAAAGACCGTCTCCTGCAAGTACCGCTATGGCATCACCGTAAACCTTGTGATTGGTAGGTTTTCCGCGCCTTAAATCATCATTGTCCATACAGGGCAAATCGTCGTGAATTAAAGAATATGTGTGAATAAATTCAAGGGCACAGGCAAAATGCTTGACATTCTCCAGATTACCGCCAAATAGTTTACACACTTCCATAGCAAGTATCGGTCTTATTCTTTTACCACCGTTACTTATTGAATAATTGGCACTTTCAAAAATTATACTATGATAACCGTCACCTTTGGGTGAAAGTTCATAAAGCCAGTTTTCAACAATTTCAGTATCAGTTTTTAATTGATTTAAAAAGTCCATTACTCATCTAATCCCTTAAATTCCTGTTTTTCAATTCCGCCGTCTTTTTTAACGAGAATATTTATTTTCTTTTCCGCTTCATCAAGGAGTTTGTTACATGCAGAAGACAACGCCACGCCCTTTTCAAAAAGTTCAAGCATTTCATCTAAAGGCAAGTCTCCCTGCTCTAATTTTTTAACTATTTCGTCAAGTTCTTTTATAGATTTTTCAAAATCAGCCATAACTACCTTTCCTTTCAATTAACTGTGCATTTTGTGCTTCCGTCACAAAGCCTTAAATCTATTACGTCTCCTGAACTTATGTCAGAAACAGATTTTATTATACCTTTTTCTCCCGATGCTACCGCATAACCTCTGGTTAAAACAGACAAAGGGTTTAGGGAATTTAGTTTTGCCACGCTTACAGAAAAACTGTTTGCCTTTTCGCTGTAATTGGCCGTAACTGCATTTATAAGATGCTTTTCGGCGTTGTCAAGTCTTATTCTGTTTTGTTGCACATAATCCATAGGGCTCTTAACTGCAAAGCGTGATAACACTGAACGTTTGTAATTAATGTTATTTAAGATTGCATTCAGCATAGAACTGTAATTTTTACTTACCGATGCAGAAAGTTCAACTACAGAGGGAACCGCAAGTTCTGCCGCCGCCGATGGTGTTGGAGCACGTAAATCTGCAACAAAATCGGATATAGAAAAGTCTGTTTCGTGACCTACTGCAGAAATAACGGGAATTTCCGACTGTGCAATCGCCATTGCCACAGGCAGTTCATTAAATGCCCACAAATCTTCAAGGGAACCTCCCCCTCTGCCCACTATAATAACATCTGCAAGAGAATTCTGATTAATATATCCTATGGCGTTTGCAATCTGGTTTGCGGCGTTTTCACCCTGCACAAGTACAGGACAGATTAAAACCTCGCATAACGGATAACGTCTTGAAATAACGTTAACAATATCACGGACCGCCGCCCCTGTAGGAGAAGTAACTACGCTCACCGTTTTAGGAAACTTTGGTATCGGTTTTTTTCGTGACTGGTCAAAATACCCCTCACTTTGCAGTTTTTCTTTTAACTGTTCAAAGGCTATATGCAAATCACCAATACCGTCAGGCTGCATACTGTCAATATAAAGTTGATAACGTCCGTCTCGTTCATAAACAGATATACGACCAGTTGCTATAACCTTCATACCGTTTTCAGGCTGAAAACGTAGTTTATCGGCACTTCCACGAAACATAACTGCGGCAACAGCAGAATTTTCGTCTTTTAAAGTCATATAACAATGTCCTGAAGAATGGCGTTTGAAATTTGACAGTTCGCCTTTTACAGAAACACTAATCAGCGTTAAATCATTTTCGAGTAATGATTTAATATATTTATTAAGGGCACTGACTGTAACCGTCAATTTAATTCCTCCCTATAACAGATGCCAGAATACCGTTAACAAAACCTGCATTCTTTTCATCCTCGTAGGTTTTAACAAGAGAAACTGCCTCGTTTGCCGCAACGGTATTTGGTATATCTTCGCAGTACTTAATTTCAAATATTCCAAGTCTTAGTGCCGCAAGAGTTATTTTAGAAAGTCTGTCAATAGACCAGTCTTTTGAATATTTTGAAATTTCATCGTCTATTTCTTTTAGATTCATTTCAACTCCAAAAATAGCATTTACTATGTATTTTTTTGCACTTTCATCAGTTAACTCTTTTTGTGAGTTATAGATATTTAATATTTCTTCAACCGTTTCTTTTTGCATATCTGCCTGATACAAAAGTTTAAACGCTAAGTCTCTCGCTTGTTTTCGTGTCATACTGACTGTGCTCCTTCCTTTTTGGAACTGCAAATTTGAATGCTTTTGGTTTTATCT
>CALDNB010000104.1 GCA_937914775.1 uncultured Clostridia bacterium | reverse complement strand
TCCTGCCTTAATCCCGTTTTGCAAAATCGGTTCATTACATCTTTCATATTTTGCACTCCGTCAATTCCTTTAGGCAAACTGTCAACTCCGTCAAAATCACTGCCGAAACCTAAAACATCTTCCCCTCCCAGTTCTAAAATATGATATGCGTGGTGCAATATATCATCAACTGTACTTTCACCATCACACAAAAATTCAGGGTAAAAATTAAGTCCTATAAACCCTTTGCAATTTATAATACTTCTTATCTGGTGGTCTGTTAAATTTCTCTTATGTCCGCAAAGTGTTCTGCAGTTTGAATGAGATGCCATAATAGGCGAGTCAGTTATATCCATTACGTCATAAAAGCCCCTGTCGCTTAAATGTGAAACGTCAATTATCATTTTCATTTTATTCATTTCTTTTATGACGGACCTGCCAAAAGGCGTAAGCCCATAGTCATTTGCAAGTTCGTTATCCCCATTCCATTTAATTGTCATACACCTTATGCCTTTTTCGTAGGCGTAATGTAATTTTTCAATTGACCCCTCTATGGCACTTCCGCCCTCTATTGTAAGCAGTGCCCCTGTTTTTTGTCCTAAATCCTCTGCGGTTAACACAAGTTTTAAATACTTTTCGTCATACTGTTCGTAAAATTTATTAATCCCTTTAACAAATCTGTCAAAGGGATTATATTTCGGGTGTATAAAAATTGCAAAATACTGCAGACAACAGTCTTTTAGTCTTTTAATATCAACGTGCCCGTCATTTTCATAAAGGTTTTGATTATTGTCTAAAATTCTTGTTATGGTGTCACAATGTGCATCTGCGAACATACTATTCCCCCCTAAAAAGCATTTATAATATGTTGTATTTCGTAAATCTTGATTTTATTACCGCAAACCTCACAACTGACACCGATAACGTCAAAGCGGACATCAGTAACTCCATTATTCATCATATAGACTTGTGCTGCGTGTAAAAGACGTCTTTGTTTAATATCACCAACCGCTTCTATCGGGTTTCCGTATCCGTCACTTGTTCGGGTTTTCACCTCAACAAAAACGGTGTAGCCGTCTTTCTCGGCAATAATATCTATCTCTCCGCCACGTACCAGAAAATTGGTCTTTATAATTTTGTAGCCTTGTTTTTTCAAGTGTTTTACTGCGGCTTTTTCTCCCTCGCCGCCCACTTTTTTATTGTATTTTTCCATATCAATCATCTAATTTCAAATTAAAGGATTTTCTGTGCACAGGTGATGCACCGTATTCTTTAAGCAACTGATAATGAAGTGCAGTAGGATAGCCCTTGTGCTTTTTAAACATATACATAGGGTACTTCTGGTCTAATATATCCATATATCTGTCACGGGTAACTTTGGCAAGGACTGATGCCGCGGCAATAGAAATGCTTTTACTGTCTCCTTTTACAATACAACTGTGGGGAGTTTCCATACCTTTTATACTGTTGCCGTCAATCAGCACATAATCCGCCTTGACACTAAGACCCTCTACCGCTTTGCACATTCCGTAATGTGTTGCACCTAAAATATTCAGTTCGTCTATTTCTTCGTTTGACACAAGGACAATATTATACGCAATCGCCTTTTCTTTTATTTCATCATAAAGTCTGTCCTTTTGCTTTTCTGTCAACTTTTTGGAATCGTTTAATTTTTCAAAGTAAGAGTTTTTGGGGAGTATAACAGATGCAACGCAGACGGGTCCTGCCAAAGGTCCTCTCCCTGCTTCATCTACTCCTGCAACAAACTCGTATCCCTGTTCGAAAAGTGAATTTTCAATTTCCCACATAGACATTACTCTGTTAAAATCTTCACTGTTCATAAGGTTCCTCCAGACTGATATTCCCCAGTTTGCATCCGCGAAATTCGTTAAGAAGAATTTTTGATGCTCTTTCGGTATCCACATTACCGCCCGAAATAATGCACCCTCTTTTTCTTCCGATACATTCTAATATTTCGTAACCTGAAAGACCGTCAATATTGTCAAGTTTATAAACTTCCATCAACTTTTTGGGGTGTTTTTCGGCAAGGTATCCGCAAAGAAGACTTGCGGCTTCTTCCGTATCGTAAATATCGTCTTTTACCGCACCTGTAAAAGCAAGGTGCTGACCTGTAATTTCATCATCAAATTTAGGCCACAGTATTCCGGGAGTGTCTAAAAGTTCGTATCCTCCTGAAATTCTTATCCATTGTTTTGCAGTAGTAACACCAGGTCTGTCCCCTGTTTTCGCTCCTGCTCTCCCTGACAGTTTGTTAATAAATGAAGACTTGCCCACGTTGGGAATACCCACAACCATTATTCTTGCAGGTACATTCTTCATTCCCTTTTCTTCTCGCTTTTGTATTTTGTCTTTTAATACAGTATTTATGGCATTTTTAAGGCATCAATGCCTTTGCCCGAAATACTGCTTACCGCTACCGCCTCAATGCCATTGCTTTTAAAATACTGTATCCAGTTTGCAGTTACGTCACTGTCTGCCATGTCGCTTTTGTTAAGGGCAATAACTTTTGGCTTGTTACCTAAAAGTTCAGGCAAAATAGGATTGGCAGAAGACAGGGGAACTCTTGCATCAAGCAATTCCACTACAACATCAACAAGTTTTAAATTGTCGGTAATAAGACGCCGGGTTTTTGCCATGTGCCCCGGGAACCATTGTATATTCATAAATTGTCTCCGTTTCTTAATACAGTGAGCCGAATTTACTTAAAGGCCACAATCTGAACTGGGCTTTACCTATAGCCCTTTCATTTCCCACACAACCAAAGTCGTTGTCAAAATCCCCTACTTCGATTGAACGGCAGTCGTGACTTCTTATTCTGTTGTCACCCATCGCAAAGAAGTGTCCCTCAGGAACTTTTATGGGGAATTTTACGGGATTGCTGACCATAGTGGTAGTAATGTTTTTGTTGTTGCCGCCTGTGTATTCGGACAAATACACCTCGTCTAAAATTTCGCCGTCAACAACAACGTATTCAACATACTGGTTGAAGTAAGCACGGAGGAGGTCGGAGTAGGAAGCCTTGTTCTGCTTAGCAAATACGATTTCAGCGCCTTCGAGGTTATCGTAGTCGAAGGTGTACTTTTCG
>CALDNB010000103.1 GCA_937914775.1 uncultured Clostridia bacterium | reverse complement strand
CCGATGTAGGCAAATGCGGGGTTGCAGGAGTTCTGTGCCGCCTGAACAAAGGTCTCCTGTCCGTGTCCCCCTGCTTTCCAGCATCTTATAGAATGAGAGCCTACTGTTTTTGAACCCTTGCAGTAGAAAGTATCATCTAACTTGCTGGTGCCCTCCTCTAAAGCCATTGCCATTGTAAATATTTTAAAAGTTGAGCCAGGCTCGTAGGTGTCTGAAACCGCTTTGTTACGCCACATTTTCTGCAATGCCTCATTATAAAGTTTTACTTTTTCGTCACCTGTTGCGGCTTCAATCTGTTCTTTTACTTCGTCATTATTCTGTATTGTGAACGCCTGATTCAAATCAAAATCGGGCTTTGTGCTCATAGCAAGAATGTTACCTGTTTTTACCTCCATAACGATACATGCTGCACCGTTTCCCAGTTTGTTTTCCAAAACTGCTGTTTCAAGATGCTTTTCTACAATTCTCTGTATTGTTTCGTCAATGGTAAGCACTACGTTAAGACCGTCTTTGGGGTCTATCATACGTTCGTATTTAAATGGCATATCCTTTCCGCCTGCGGTTTTTGAAGATACAACTCGCCCCGGGGAGCCTCTTAAGTATTTGTCATAAATCATTTCAATACCGAAAAGTCCCTGGTTGTCTGTACCTGTTGTACCTATAACCTGTGATGCGAAATTGCCGTATGGATAAAATCTTTTTGTTGACTGGTTAAGATTTATGCCGGTAATCTTATTGTCGGTAATAAACTTACGCACCTGGTCTGCCTTGTCTTTTTCTATTTTTTCTTTAATCGATATGTATTCCTGATTTTTGGAAATTTTAGCAAGTGTTTCTTCGTAGTCAAGTTCTAAAATTTCGCTTAAGCCCTTTGCTACAGTTTCAAGGGGTACATTCTTTTTGTTTGCTGACAACTGACTTGGTGATGCAGACACAGTTTCAACACTTGCAGATACTGCAAGTTGTTTACCGTTTCTGTCTAATATGTCCCCTCGTTTTGACGTTATAAGACTGTCTCTTGTTTGTTGTTCAACGGCTTCCATCTGGTATGTTTCGCCGTGAACTACTAAAATATATGCAATTCTTACAATAAGAAGCAACAACAGTGCAATAAAGCATAATCCGATAAATGCTGTTCTTTTTTTTATGACTTTTCTTATGGGAGTTTTTTTATTTTTATGGTTTTCCGTTGACATATTATTCCTTCTCCCCCGATAAAATTTATATCCCTTTTGACGAAAATAGTATAAGAAGAGCGTAAACTCCCCTTATACCTTATTTTGTCATTATTTCAAATATTCCAAAGCGCCGGAAAATAATCCGAATAATCCTCCAAATATATCTTTCTCGTTGTGTGCAATTTTTGTCATACTGTCATCTGTTGTCTGATTTAAGTAAACTATCTGGTTTGTGTCCATCTTTTTAAGATTTAAATGCGTCATTGCATATTGCTCCATTATGGAACTGTCTGTCTGCGCTTTTATATCTACGGACATCTGCTCGTTCTCCATTTTAAGAGTGTTTAACTGTGCAGTCTTTTGTTCGATTTCTGCGTGCTGACCGTATATGAAAACGGAACGGCTTATGGTTATAAACATAAACATAAAAATCAGTGCCGTATATACAATCAGTTTGAAATCGTTCTTTGATTTCTTTTTAACCGCTTTCTTTTTAGTTTTTCGTGTTGGAGAAACCATCTCCGGTTTGTATGCACTTGTTCCTGTGGTGGGATAATACATGTGCAAAACCTCCGTTTATATTATTTTTTCATTAGTACACGTAATTTGGCACTTGCACTTCTTGGGTTTCTTTCCAGTTCTTCCTCCGATGGAAGTATGGGCTTTTTGGTAAGCACAGTCGCTTTGGGCTGTATTCCGCAAACACATACGGGAAAGTCGGGAGGGCACTGGCACCCTTTTGCAAGTTCATTGAATGTTGTTTTGGTAATTCTGTCCTCTAAAGAGTGGAAAGTGATTACCGCAAGGCGTCCGCCTGTTTTTAGCACATCGCAGAAATCAGTAAATGTCTGTTTTAAAACTTCAAGTTCTCCGTTTACCTCAATTCTTATTGCCTGAAACACCTTTTTTGCAGGGTGTTTGTCTCGCTTTGCTTTTGCAGGTACGGAGCGGGAAATAATGTCTGAAAGTTCGGTAGTTGTTTTTACGGGTGAAATTCCTCTTGCTTCTATTATATTGGAAGCAATTCTTTTTGCGTATTGCTCTTCACCGTATAAAAAGAAGATTTTTTCAAGTTCTTCTTTTGAATATCCGTTAACAACGTCGTAGGCGGTTTTGCCTTTGCCTGTGTCCATTCTCATATCAAGGGGTGCGGTAAAGCGGTAACTGAAGCCTCTCTCGGGAGTGTCCAGTTGATAAGAGGAAACTCCTAAATCAAGTAACGCACCGTCAATTTTGTCTATGTTAAGTTTATTTAGTATGCTTTTTATATTACAGTAGTTATCATAAACGGGAGTAATTTCCGGAAAATTTGCTTTTGCATTTTCTATTGCCACCATATCTCTGTCTATGCCGACAACTTTTCCGCCCATCTTTGCGATGGCAGAGGAGTGACCGCAGCCGCCCATTGTTCCGTCAACGTATATTCCGTTTG